>NZ_JBHVHQ010000867.1:0-3617 GCF_042800135.1 Streptomyces sp. NPDC057654
CGCGTCCCCCTGCTCGGCCGGTTTTGCCGCCAGCTCGGCCGCCGTCATGGGGGCCAGCAGGCCCGCCAGATACGTCTGCACGGCGAACAGGACACCCGCGATGACAAGGCAGGTGATCACGGCCTTCGCGACCCGCGCGGAGCCGCCCGCGGCCTCCTCCGCGAACGAGGCGATCGCGTCGAAGCCCAGGTAGGAGAGGACCGCGACCGAGACGGCCGCGAGGACCGCGGTCATCGAGAAGGAGCCCTCGCCGGTGAGCGGCGCCGCCCAGCCGCGCTGGGCGCCGTGCGCGATCAGCTCGTACAGCGCCGCGACGACGAAGACCACCAGCACCACGATCTCCAGGGCCAGCACCGCCGCGCCGACGACGGCCGCGGCCCGTACGCCCCACAGGTTCAGCAGCGTCGTGACGACCACCGCGACGGCCGTCCACACCCACTGGTGCACGGACGGCACCAGGGCGTGCATCGCGATCCCGGAGAAGAGGTAGGCGACGGCCGGGATCAGCAGGTAGTCGAGCATCGCCATCCACCCGGCGACGAACCCGGCGCCCTCGCCGAGCCCCACGCGCGCGTACGTGAAGACCGAGCCGGCCTGCGGCGCCACGCGCACCATCTGCGCGTAGGAGTACGCGGTGAAGGCCATCGCGATCGTCGCGACGATGTAGACGGTGGCGATCGCGCCGTGCGACTTGGCTTCCAGCGTCCCGAAGATGCCGACCGGGGCCATGGGGGCGATGAACAGCAGTCCGTAGACGACGAGGTCCCGGAAGGACAGCGTCCGGCGGAGCGATCCGTCCTCGCCCGCCGGGGCGGTCGAGCCTGTCGGCGTGGTGGTCATGGGGTGTGCCCCTAGCTGGTCCGGTGTTTCGTGGTGATCGGCGTTGATCGTCCCCTGTCGGTGATGATCGTGTCTCAGCTTCGGCCACGGCGGCGCGCGGGGCATCTGGGACGCGCCGGGAGAGCCCGTACCCGGGCCGGGCCCGGCCCGCGCCGCGCAGGGCCGCGCCGGTACGCCCGTACGAGCCCGCTCCCGCGGCTCGTCCCGGCCGATCGCCCCGACGGCTCGCCTCCGAGGTTGTCCACAGGCTGAGCCGCGCCATCTGCCAAGGCCCGTACGATGGATGGCATGACTGCTACGACAGCTCGCAAGGTCCTGCTCGCCGCCCCTCGTGGCTACTGCGCGGGCGTGGACCGTGCCGTCATCGCCGTCGAGAAGGCGCTGGAGCAGTACGGCGCTCCGGTGTATGTGCGCAAGGAGATCGTCCACAACAAATACGTCGTGCAGACCCTGGAGAAGAAGGGCGCGATCTTCGTCGACGAGACGGAGGAAGTGCCCGAGAACGCCATCGTGATCTTCTCGGCGCACGGCGTGGCGCCGGTCGTCCACGAGGAGGCCGCGCGGCGCAATCTGGCGACCATCGACGCCACCTGCCCGCTGGTCACCAAGGTCCACAAGGAAGCCGTCCGGTTCGCGGGCGACGACTACGACATCCTGCTCATCGGCCACGAGGGCCACGAGGAGGTCGTCGGCACGAGCGGCGAGGCGCCCGAGCACATCACGCTGGTCGACGGGCCGGAGGACGTGAAGAACGTCCACGTCCGCGACGAGTCCCGGGTCGTGTGGCTCTCCCAGACCACGCTGTCCGTCGACGAGACCATGGAGACGGTCGACGCGCTCAAGGAGCGCTTCCCGAAGCTGATCTCGCCGCCCAGCGACGACATCTGCTACGCCACACAGAACCGCCAGACGGCGGTCAAGCAGATGGGCGCGGACGCCGACCTGGTGATCGTCGTCGGTTCCAAGAACTCCTCGAACTCGGTGCGCCTCGTCGAGGTGGCGCTGGGCGCGGGCGCCCGCGACGCCCACCTGGTCGACTTCGCCGCCGAGATCGACGAGGCGTGGCTGGAGGGCGTCTCGACGGTCGGCGTGACCTCGGGCGCGTCCGTGCCGGAGATCCTGGTGCAGGGCGTGCTGGACTGGCTGGCGGAGCGCGGATTCGGCGACGTGGAGATCGTGACGGCCGCGGAGGAGAGCATCACCTTCTCGCTGCCCAAGGAACTCCGCCGCGATCTGCGCGCGGAGGCCGCGTCCCTTTCCGACGGGTCCAAGGGGTGATCACGCCCGTCCGGCCCTAGCCTCGTGTCCATGAAGGTATTCGGTGTGGACATCGGCGGGTCGGGCATCAAGGGCGCCCCGGTGGATCTGGTGCGCGGAGAGCTGGCGGACGACCGCTACAAGGTGCTCACCCCGCACCCGGCCACCCCCGAGGCAGTGATCGACGGCGTCAAGGAGGTCGTGGACCACTTCGGCTGGTCGGGCCCGGTCGGCGCGACGTTCCCGGGCGTGGTGGTCGACGGGACCACGCGGTCGGCGGCCAATGTCGACAAGAGCTGGATCGGCCTCGACGCGGCGGGGGCGCTGCGGGAGCGGCTCGGCGCCCCGGTGACGCTCCTGAACGACGCGGACGCGGCGGGCCTCGCGGAGGTGCACTTCGGCGCGGGCCGCGACCACTACGGCACGGTCATCGTGCTCACCTTCGGTACGGGCATCGGCAGCGCGGTCTTCACCGACGGCAAGCTGGTCGCCAACACCGAGCTGGGCCATCTGGAGCTCAGCGGCCGCGACGCGGAGACGCACGCCTCGACGCGCGCCAAGGACGAGGAGGACCTGAGCTGGCACCACTGGGCGCACCGGGTGCAGAAGTACCTGGCGCACGTGGAGATGCTCTTCTCGCCCGAGCTGTTCGTGATCGGCGGCGGCGTCAGCCGCAAGGCGGAGAAGTTCCTGCCGCTGATCAAGGGCGTCAAGGCCGAGATCGTGCCTGCTCAGCTACAGAACAGTGCGGGGATTGTGGGGGCTGCGATGGCTGCCGCCGCCGCTGCCGCGGCTGACGCTGGTCCCGACGGCCCTGCTGCCGGTTCCGGTGCTGCCGGCTGACCAGCGCGGCCCTGCGTACGAAGACGATCAGCACGGCCAGCACCGTGCCGGCGTAGAGCCACCCGGCGTGCACGGCGAGCGCGGTGACCACGCTCATGATCCGGCCGCCGGTGCCGCCCGTGTCGTTGCTGATCGCGACGATCCCCACGGCGAAGGCGATGGGCACGCCGACCGGCGCGATCACCAGGTCGGCGGGGCGCACCCATAGCGCGCAGGCGGCGGCGGTGAGCATGAAGAACACCCCGTACACGCCGGGCGCGCCGTCCAGCAGCACGGAGTCGAGGTAGCCGACCAGCAGCATGACGAGCGCGGCGAGCAGCCCGCTGCCGAGCGCCGTGAGGCGGGGGCCGGGCAGCCGGGACAGCGCGGCGGCGATCTTGCCGACCAGGGGCGGGGGCCGCCGGGACCGTGCGCGGTAGACGGTGGCGCTCTCGCCGCCGGGCTCCTCCGCCCCCGTCGGCCCTTCCGGCCCCGGCGCCGCGGGTGCGGCGGGGCGCGGCACGGCGGACGCGCGGCGGTCGCTGCGGTGCGGGGTACGCGTGCTGGGTTGCTCCACTTCACCAACGTAGGGCGAAAAGTGGGAAGAATCCGGCGTTGGACACGCCGATTGGGCCACCTTGGCTCTCTGTTCGACCCGTAGCCCGCCGGGGGCGGGGCCGTGGCGCGGGCCCGTAGAC
>NZ_JBHVHQ010000868.1:0-3604 GCF_042800135.1 Streptomyces sp. NPDC057654
TTCGTGCTCCGGGGCCGCGGTCTTCAGCGGTGTTCAGCTGTGTTCAGCCGCATTCAGAGGGTCACGCTCGGCTCACTGGCCGGCCGCGCCCGCCTTCTTCTTGCGGAGGAGGAAGACCGCTCCGCCGCCGACCACGACCAGGCCGACCGCGACGCTCGCGATCACCGGGGTGGCGCTGCTGCTGCCGGTCTCGGCCAGGTCACCGCCGCCGGTGGAGCTGGAGCCGGAACCGGTGGTCGAACCGGAACCGGTCGAACCGCCGGCCGACGCCGGGCTCGGGTGCGAGGACGGGGCGGGGGTGTGCGTGCCGCCGCCGGTCGACCCGGTGCCCGCGGTCTGGCAGTCCAGGACGCCGGAGAACGTCTTGGAGAAGCCGTTCGGACCGTTGATCGTGAACTTGTACGCCTGGTCCTCGGCCACCTTCACGAAGGTGGTCTCGGACTTGCCGGGCTGAACGGTGACCTTCTTGCCCTCCAGGGTGAAGGTGAACGCCTCGTCGCCCTTGTTGGTCGCCGTGACGTTCACGCCGCCCTTGACGCAGTCCTTCTTGGCGGAGACCGCCGGTATGGCGCCCTTCTTCGCCCAGTTGGCGGTGGCCGGAGCGGTGACGTTGCTCGCGGTGGAACCGGCCAGGATCTGGGTCTGGCTCTTGGCGTACTTGCCGATGCCGGTGAAGGCCCGCCCGATCGGCACCTGGGTGGTGGCCGAGGCGGTCAGCGAGGTGGCGCCGTCGGCCGCACCCGCCGGTACGTCGAAGAACAGCTGGCTGCCGTTGACCGCGTTGGTGAGGGGCTTGCCGGTCTTGTCGACGACCTTGACGCCCTTGGTGGCGGCGTCGCCCGCCGGGGCGACCGTCACGCTCTTCGCGTTGGTGTGCACCGTGATCGGGCCGAGCTTCTGGCCCGACTTGCCGGAGACCGCGTTCGGCGTGAGGGTCAGGGATGCCTTGGGCTCCTCGACCTTCTCGGCGCTCGTGGTGAGGTAGTCCGCCAGCTTCTCGGCGCTCTTGTTCTTCGCGTCGACCTTCACGTGGTCCGAGTAGCGCCAGATGGCCACCTGGGTGCCGGCGGCGGCCTGGTCCTCGGTGAGCGAGTCCACACCGGCGGTCTTGGCCAGCTTGGCGAGGTCGTTCACGTGCGGGTAGGAGTGCTCAAGGATCCAGAGGATCTTGCCCGCGTCGGGGTTGTTGTGGAGCGAGGACTGCTCCCAGTCGGTCTCCTTGTACTGCGCTCCGTCCTGCGTCGGGTTGTGGATGTCGATGCAGTACGACTGGATGTCGCCGCCTTCGCTCACCTTCATACGGAAGAGGCCGGCCTCGACGCCGTAGCTCTTCTTGCCCTTCTCATGCACGACCGCCTTGCCGGAGGTCGTCAGACCGCCGAGCGTGGCGGTGGCACCGCCGCCCTGGTTCTGGGGCACCTCGTCCGCGGCGGCCGGACCGGCCGCGGCCATCGCACCCGCCGCGACCAGGCCGGACGCCAGGGTCGCGGCAGCAAGACGGGCGGGCACCCGCCTTTTTACAGAAATCATGGATTTCCCCTCCGGGCGAGCGCAGATCAATTGGTCGCGCATCGCCAGCGAACTCAAAACTCAGGAGCCCCCGTTGGTACGAAACGGAATCCTAGGGATAGAGCACACCGCGGTCCCCACTCATACCTTCGGATAACCGATCCGAATCGGAATCGTTATCAGCGAAGACCCCCGTGACCTGGGATTATCGACAAATCCACCGGGCAAATCCCCCATTTCAGACGGATGTTGACCCGGCCGCTACATCCACCACAGGGGGCCCTGGCGACCAATTGGGGTCATTCACATGCACGGCCATTTCCGGCATCTCACCCGGAATCGCTCCAGGCATTGCTCCCGACATCACTCCTGACATCGCTCCCGACATCACCCCCGGCATCGCCCCTGATGAGGCGTCAGTGATCATGGTCGCGGTCGCACCTCCGCCCGCGACCGGAACTGTCGACTCCCTCTCGCCCGGAAGTCCATTTCGTTCAACTCGCAATGGTTTGGCGGGAACTACTCGCCGGAACGCCGATGTACCGCGCGCGAGATCGTGTCCGATGGCCACGGCATCGATGTCCGCCGAAAACCATCGCTTGCCATCGCGCTCACCTTGCTGGATACGCAACTTCCCCTGCACGACGACCGGTTCCCCCACCGAAACCGACGCCACCACATTCGACGCGAGCGACCGCCACGCCCACACCGTGTAGAAACTCGTGGAACCGTCGACCCACTCGCCGCGCCCCCGGTCGAAGCGGCGCACCGTGGAAGCCAGCCGGAACCGCGACACCGCCGCCCCCGTCGCCGCCTGCTTGAAGTCCGGCGCCGTGGCCACATTCCCCACGACCGTCACCAATGCTTCGTTCATCCCGACCGCCCCCGTTCGCTCCCCGCATCCCGTGCATTCATGCTGCCCGCACTCTCGATATCCCGCTGGGGCCTGTGGACGGAGAGTCGGAATGTGAGCAACTCGCTCACTCACAAGGGCTACAGGGGCCTCACGCACAACAAAGGCCACAGGATTGCGGAGGACGGCGAGGACGACGAGGGCGGCGAGGGCGGCGAGGGCGGCGAGGGCGATGAAGGCGATGAAGGCAATAGAGGTACGAGGCGATAGAGGTACGAGGCGATAGGGGTACGGGGCGACGGGGGTACGGACCGCACGAGCCCGCGGGAGGGCTCGGCCTCACACGCCGCCCACAGCCGTTCCCGGCCCCGCCGCGATGACGTACTGCTCCCGCACCTCCCGGTAGCGCAGCAGCTCGGCGGCGACCGGCTCCAGCACCCGCGCCCGCCCGCACCCGGCGGCCGCGTTCCGCAAGCGCCGTTCGGCGTCCAGCCCGTGCCCCCGCGCCGGGCCCCGCGCCGCGACCCGGCAGCCGGCCGCCAGCAAGGGCCCGCCGAGCCCACCACCCGTCAGAACCAGCGCGGGCACCCACCATTCGCCGCCGATCCAGCCGACGACCGCGCCGATCAGCCAGAGCAGACCGGCCACGTGAAGGCCGAACAGCCCCCATTGCCCGGCGGCCGCCGCCGTCCACCACTTCGGCCGTACGCACGGCCCCGCCGCCACATCGGCCGCCCCCCGGCCCGTACGCACCGCCACACCGCTCTTGCCGCTCCCGTCGCCCTTGGCGTTGTCCCCTCTCACGGCGTCCTCGGCGCCCTTGACGTGGCGGGCCGCCCCCACCTCGTCCAGCGCCTCCGCCAGCCCCTCGGCGCCGCGCCCGGCCGCCTCGCGCACGGCCTGCGCCCAGGGAACGGGCAGCCCCTCGGCGGCCCCGTGCACCAAGGTCCGTACGGCCTGCTCGACCATCGGCCGCGACGCCGTGCGCGAGGGCTGCCCAGCGGGGCGCGGCACATGCGTCCGCGCACCCGCTGCCACCGCTCGGCCGCCCCGCGTCCCGCCGCCCGCTGCACCTCTCTGACGCCTGCCGGCCCCACCAGCCCGATAGACCCCGCTGTCACTGCCGGCCCCGCCGACATCGCTGCCGGTACCACCGCCACCGGCGACGCCCCCGGCCGTGCAGCCCCCGGCGCCCGGCTGGGCCGTCGCCTGCCTCAGCCCGTACCAGCGGCGGGCCCGCGC
>NZ_JBHVHQ010000869.1:0-3600 GCF_042800135.1 Streptomyces sp. NPDC057654
CCAGTCCTTGCCCGCGTTGATGCTCTTGGTCTGGGACAGACCCGCGGTCGTCGACGCCTCGTTGATGTCGCTGGCCTCGACGTAGCCTTCGCGGCCGGTCTTGGGCGTCAACAGCCACACGGGGCCGCCTTCGTCGACCAGCCCGATGGCATCGACCAGCGCGTCCGTCAGGTCGCCGTCGTCGTCTCGGAACCACAGCACGACGACGTCGGCGACGTCGTCGTAGTCCTCGTCGACGAGCTCCTGGCCCGTGACGGCCTCGATCCCCTCGCGGAGCTCCTGCTCGACATCATCGTCGTAGCCGATCTCCTGGACCACCTGTCCGGGCTCGAAACCCAGCCTGGCGGCAGGGTTGATCCGCTCCTCCGCGTGGTCCGCGGTCGCGCTCACGGATTGCCTCCTGTCATCTTTCGGTAAGTCGTTGGAACCTCGCGTGTACGCGAAGCATTGGGCGTAGTCCACACGTGCCGGGCGGATCGCGCAAGTACCCGGCCTCGGAGACCGCCGAAACGGTGACCTTTGGGGCCGTCTCGCCGCATCTCGAACCATGACGGAACGGTGCTAAGTGACACACGCCACAGCGATCTGCCCGGTTTGTGAAGTTGTACCCCTCCATTGTGACAGCTGGGTCCGAACGGCCGTACGCAGGCGACCTCCATAGGGGGCGTATGGTTGCGATTTGGTCGTCCGCGGCCGGGCGGCCTGGGGCCGCACCCTCGTGAAGTGGTGGTTACCACTCGGTAGAGGTGACGATCGCGCCGCCGCGGTCCACGATGGAAGGCGGCGCGGCCAGCAGGGACAGTATTCAATCGCGTGCGCAGCATCACCGCGTGCAGAGCACGTACGACCCGAACAGCGAAGGAACAGCGTGGCTTCCGGATCCGATCGCAACCCGATCATCATTGGCGGCCTTCCCAGCCAGGTCCCGGACTTCGATCCCGAAGAGACCCAGGAATGGCTCGACTCGCTCGACGCAGCCGTCGATGAGCGAGGCCGGGAACGTGCCCGCTACCTCATGCTTCGCCTGATCGAACGCGCCCGTGAGAAGCGCGTCGCCGTGCCCGAGATGCGCAGCACGGACTACGTCAACACCATCGCGACCAAGGACGAGCCGTTCTTCCCCGGCAACGAGGAGATCGAGCGCAAGGTCCTGAACGCGACCCGGTGGAACGCGGCCGTCATGGTCTCGCGCGCCCAGCGCCCCGGCATCGGGGTCGGCGGCCACATCGCCACCTTCGCCTCCTCGGCCTCGCTGTACGACGTGGGCTTCAACCACTTCTTCCGCGGCAAGGACGACGGCAAGGGGGGCGACCAGATCTTCTTCCAGGGCCACGCCTCCCCCGGCATCTACGCCCGCGCGTTCCTCCTCGACCGGCTCTCCGAGCAGCAGCTCGACGCGTTCCGGCAGGAGAAGTCGAAGGCCCCGTACGGCCTCTCCAGCTACCCGCACCCGCGGCTGATGCCGGACTTCTGGGAGTTCCCGACCGTCTCGATGGGCCTCGGCCCGCTCGGCGCGATCTACCAGGCGCGGATGAACCGCTACATGGAGGCGCGCGGCATCGCCGACACCTCCGACTCGCATGTCTGGGCATACCTCGGCGACGGCGAGATGGACGAGCCGGAGTCGCTCGGCCAGTTGTCGATCGCCGCCCGCGAGAACCTGGACAACCTGACCTTCGTCGTCAACTGCAACCTCCAGCGGCTCGACGGCCCGGTGCGCGGCAACGGCAAGATCATGCAGGAGCTGGAGTCGCAGTTCCGCGGCGCCGGCTGGAACGTGATCAAGCTGGTGTGGGACCGCTCCTGGGACCCGCTGCTCGCCCAGGACCGCGACGGCATCCTGGTCAACAGGCTCAACAGCACGCCGGACGGCCAGTTCCAGACGTACGCGACCGAGACCGGCGCGTACATCCGCGAGCACTTCTTCGGCGACGACCAGCGGCTGCGCGCGATGGTCGAGAACATGACCGACGACCAGATCCTGCACCTGGGCCGCGGCGGTCACGACCACAAGAAGATCTACGCGGCGTACGCGGCGGCCAAGGCGCACAAGGGCCAGCCGACCGTGATCCTCGCGCAGACCGTCAAGGGCTGGACGCTCGGACCGAACTTCGAGGGCCGCAACGCGACCCACCAGATGAAGAAGCTCACGGCCGAGGACCTCAAGCGGTTCCGCGACCGGCTGCACCTGCCGATCGCCGACAAGGAGCTGGAGGACGGCAACCCGCCGTACTACCACCCGGGCCGGAACTCCGAAGAGATCCAGTACATGCACGACCGCCGCAAGTCCTGCGGCGGTTACGTCCCGACCCGTGTCGTGCGGGCCAAACCGCTGAACCTGCCGGACGACAAGGCGTACGCGGCCGCGAAGAAGGGCTCCGGCCACCAGACGATCGCCACCACCATGGCGTTCGTGCGGGTGCTCAAGGACCTCATGCGGGACAAGGAGATCGGCAAGCGGTTCGTGCTGATCGCGCCGGACGAGTACCGCACCTTCGGCATGGACGCGTTCTTCCCGACGGCGAAGATCTACAACCCGATGGGCCAGCAGTACGAGTCCGTCGACCGCGAGCTGCTGCTCGCCTACAAGGAGTCGCCGTCCGGCCAGATGCTGCACGACGGCATCTCCGAGGCGGGCTGCACGGCCTCGCTGATCGCGGCGGGCTCGGCCTACGCCACGCACGGCGAGCCGCTGATCCCGGTCTACGTCTTCTACTCGATGTTCGGTTTCCAGCGGACCGGTGACCAGTTCTGGCAGATGGCCGACCAGCTCTCGCGCGGTTTCGTGCTGGGCGCGACCGCCGGCCGTACGACCCTGACCGGCGAGGGCCTCCAGCACGCCGACGGCCACTCCCAGCTGCTCGCCTCGACCAACCCGGCCGTCGTCGCGTACGACCCGGCGTTCGGCTACGAGATCGCGCACATCATGCAGGACGGCCTGCGCCGGATGTACGGCGAGACGCCGGACGGCAAGGCCGGCGAGGACGTCTTCTACTACCTCACCGTCTACAACGAGCCGATCCAGCACCCGGCCGAGCCCGCCGACGTGGACCGCGAGGGCATCCTCAAGGGCCTCTACCGCTTCAAGACCGGCGAGCAGGGCTCCATCCCCGCGCAGATCCTCGCCTCCGGCGTGGCCGTGCCGTGGGCGGTCGAGGCCCAGCGCATCCTCGCCGAGGAGTGGAACGTCAAGGCGGATGTCTGGTCGGCGACCTCCTGGAACGAGCTGCGCCGCGACGCGGTGGCGGTCGAGGAGCACAACCTGCTCCGCCCGGAGGAGGAGCAGCGCGTCCCGTATGTGACGACGAAGCTCCAGGGCGCCGAGGGTCCGAAGGTCGCCGTGTCCGACTGGATGCGCGCCGTTCCGGACCAGATCGCGCGGTGGGTGCCGGGGACGTACCAGTCGCTGGGCGCGGACGGCTTCGGCTTCGCCGACACCAGGGGCGCTGCGCGCCGCTTCTTCCACATCGACGCTCAGTCGATCGTGCTCGGTGTGCTCACCGAACTGGCCAAGGACGGCAAGGTCGACCGCTCCGCCCTGAAGCAGGCCATTGACCGCTACCAGCTCCTCGATGCCGGGGCGGCGGAGCCGGGTGCCGC
>NZ_JBHVHQ010000870.1:0-3593 GCF_042800135.1 Streptomyces sp. NPDC057654
CGCCGGGAGAGTCGTGGGGAGTGTCGCCGGGACGCCGCCATCGCGAGGGCGGTCGCTGCGTAGATCGCCGCGACGGTGACGACCAGCATGGCCGACCGTCCGTCCGGCGGCAGTATCAGAGCGGCCACGGCCGCCGCCCCCACGAAGGCGATGTTGAAGAGGACGTCGTAGAGGGAGAAGATCCGGCCTCGGAACGCGTCGTCGACCGAGGACTGGATCACGGTGTCGGTGGCGATCTTCGCTCCCTGGGTGATGAGGCCGAGGACGAAGGCGGCGATCAGTATCGGTATGGGCTCGAAGGTGAGGCCGAGCGCCGGTTCGAGTACGGCCGCGGAGGCGGCGCATACGGCCATCCAGCCCAACCTGCCGAACCGGCTCGCCGCCCAGGGAGTGAATACCGCGGCCGCGAAGAAGCCGGCGCCGGAGACGCCCACGGCGAGGCCGAGCAGGGCCAGCCCGTCCGACTCGCTCTTCGCCCAGGCGTACCGGCACAGCATCAGGACCATGACGGTCAGGGCCCCGTAGCAGAATCGCATGAGCGTCATGGACGCCAGCGCGCGGGCGGCGACGCGGCGCTCCATGAGGTGGCGCAGGCCCGCCGCGAGGCCCGCGAAGGTCTCCGACAGGGCCGTACGGATGCGGACGCGTGTCCGGAGTTCGGCGGGGTCGGGGCCGAGGAGATCGGCTGGCATGCGGAGCGCGGCGAGTCCCGCGCACAGGTACACCGTCGCGCCGAGGAGGACGACCACGGCGTCGGAGGACGCGCCTTCGGGAACCGCGAGCCGCACGATGAAGGACAGCCCGCCGCCCGCCGTGGCCGCGAGCGTTCCGGCGGTCGGGGACAGGGAGTTGGCCATCACCAGCCGCTCCCGGCTGTCGACGACGCGCGGCAGGGCGGCGGAGAGCCCGGCGAGGACGAAGCGGTTGACGGCGGTGACCGACAGCGCGGAGGCGTAGAAGAGCCAGTCGGGTACCGAGGCGATGATCAGCACCGCGGTGCCGACCGCGAGGACGGTCCGCAGGAGGTTGCCGTAGAGCAGCACCTGGCGGCGGCGCCAGCGGTCCAGCAGGACGCCGGCGAAGGGGCCCAGCAGCGAGTACGGGAGCAGCAGGACCGCCATGGCGGAGGCGATGGCCGCGGGCGTGGTCTGCTTCTCGGGTGAGAAGACCACGTACGTGGCGAGCGCCACCTGGTAGACGCCGTCGGCGGACTGGGAGAGCAGGCGTACCGCGAGCAGGCGGCGGAAGTCGCGCAGTTGAAGCAGTACGCGCAGGTCACGCACAACGGGCATGGTGCACAGCCTCACACAATGCGCTGGTCCCCGGGCGCATTGCCCGGGGACCAGCAGATCAAGCGACGGCCGATCGGCGATCGGCGGTCAGGGACCGGTTCAGCGGTCGACCTCGCCGTTGATGAACTTCTCGACGTTGGCGTGGGCCTCGTCGTCGAAGTACTGGACCGGCGGCGACTTCATGAAGTACGAGGACGCGGAGAGGATGGGGCCGCCGATGCCGCGGTCCTTGGCGATCTTCGCGGCGCGCACGGCGTCGATGATGACACCGGCCGAGTTCGGGGAGTCCCAGACCTCAAGCTTGTACTCCAGGTTCAGCGGGACGTCGCCGAACGCGCGGCCCTCCAGGCGGACGTACGCCCACTTGCGGTCGTCGAGCCAGGCCACGTAGTCCGAGGGGCCGATGTGGACGTTGTCCTCGCCCAGCTCGCGGTCGCGGATCTGGGAGGTGACGGCCTGCGTCTTGGAGATCTTCTTGGACTCCAGGCGCTCACGCTCCAGCATGTTCTTGAAGTCCATGTTGCCGCCGACGTTCAGCTGCATCGTGCGGTCCAGGATGACGCCCCGGTCCTCGAAGAGCTTGGCCATCACGCGGTGCGTGATGGTGGCGCCGACCTGCGACTTGATGTCGTCGCCGACGATCGCGACGCCCGCCTCGGTGAACTTGTCCGCCCACTCCTTGGTGCCGGCGATGAAGACCGGGAGGGCGTTGACGAAGGCGACCTTGGCGTCGATGGCGCACTGGGCGTAGTACTTCGCGGCGTCCTCGGAGCCGACGGGGAGGTAGCAGACGAGGACGTCGACCTGCTGGTCCTTGAGGACCTGGACGATGTCGACCGGGGCCGCCTCGGACTCCTCGATGGTCTGGCGGTAGTACTTGCCCAGACCGTCGTGGGTGTGGCCGCGCTGCACGGTGACGCCGGACGGCGGCACGTCGCAGATCTTGATGGTGTTGTTCTCGCTGGCGCCGATGGCGTCCGCGAGGTCGAGGCCGACCTTCTTGGCGTCGACGTCGAAGGCGGCGACGAACTCGATGTCCGAGACGTGGTAATCGCCGAACTGCACGTGCATCAGACCCGGCACGCGGCTCTTCGGGTCGGCGTCCTTGTAGTACTCGACGCCCTGGACCAGCGAGGCGGCGCAGTTGCCCACGCCGACGATGGCTACGCGAACCGAACCCATTCCGGTTGCTCCCTGTTAGTACTCGACGAAGCCCAGCGGTCTGCTGGGCTTACTTGGCGGTGTCGTCGGACGGGTCCGGCCGGGAACCACCCCGATGCCGGGGCAGGCCGCCCGGATCTCCTGATGTGCCCTGTTCGGAGCGGCCGGCGCCGGAGCGCTGGTCGCGCCCGGTCCGCTCGCTCTCGATCAATTCGTTCAGCCAGCGGACCTCGCGCTCCACCGATTCCATGCCGTGGCGCTGGAGTTCGAGGGTGTAGCCGTCCAGCCGCTCACGGCTGCGGGCCAGTGAGGCGCGCATCTTCTCCAGGCGTTCCTCCAGGCGGCTGCGGCGGCCTTCCAGCACCCGCATCCTGACGTCCCGTGAGGTCTGACCGAAGAAGGCGAAGCGGGCGGCGAAGTGCTCGTCCTCCCATGCGTCCGGGCCGGACTGCCCGAGCAACTCCTCGAAGTGCTCTTTGCCTTGGGCCGTCAAGCGGTAGACGATCTTGGCCCGGCGCCCGGCGAGCGACGCCGCGAGGGCGTCCTCCAGGGCGCTGCCGGGCTCCTCGATCAACCATCCGTTGGCGACCAGGGTCTTGAGGCACGGGTAGAGGCTGCCGTAGCTGAACGCGCGGAACACCCCGAGCGAGGTGTTGAGGCGCTTCCGCAGTTCATAGCCGTGCATAGGGGACTCGCGGAGCAGGCCGAGGACGGCGAATTCGAGGATGCCGGAGCGTCTGCTCATCCGTCGCCTCCCTGGTCCGCCGAGTCCTTTATGCCGAGCTGATGTATCGACTCGATACATCCAGACGATAGAACGGCCATGCGCGTGCGACAAGGGGAAGCACGGTGAACGAGGTCACATCACGGATTCACAGGTGACCCGCTGCCGGAATTGGATCGAAGATCCGCAGTGGGAAGGTTTTGGCCGTGCGTAGTCTGTGCGCCATGCAAATCACCGGGAACCAAGTGACGTTGTGGAGCGTCATCGTGCTGAATGCAGTGCGCCCGGCCGCTCAAGGGGGCCGGCCCGCACATCTGGGGGACCGGAAGCCACCTGCCGCTTTCAGGCGATCACGCCTGCCCGAGGAGTAGTCGTTCCATGAGCGAGCACCGTCGCAAGCCGCCGCAGCCGCAAGG
>NZ_JBHVHQ010000871.1:0-3578 GCF_042800135.1 Streptomyces sp. NPDC057654
GCCCCGGCCCGTACACCGCCGAACCGGGGGGAAACCGCCGCATGGCCGCCACAGGTGCCACAGACACCACCGACGTCGCAGGAACCCCGGAAGGCGCAGAGGTCTCAGCCGCCCCAGCGCCTGCCGGGGCCGGGGCGACCGGCGAGGTTCCGGCGGCCCGCGACGCTCCGGGGACCGCGCGCGAGCGGCTCGCCGCCGCCCGGCTCTATCTGTGCACCGACGCGCGCAAGCGCCAGGGCGACCTGCCCGAATTCCTCGACGCGGTGCTCTCCTCGGGCGTCGACATCGTCCAGCTGCGGGACAAGGGCATGGAAGCGGGGGAGGAGCTGGAGCACCTCGCGGTCTTCGCCGCCGCCGCCCGCCGCCACGGCAAGCTCGTCGCCGTCAACGACCGGGCGGACGTCGCGCACGCCACCGGCTCCGACGTGCTGCACCTGGGCCAGGGCGACCTGCCGGTGCCGGCCGCGCGGGCGATCCTCGGCGCGGACGCGCTGATCGGCCGCTCCACCCACGCCGAGTCCGAGGCCGCCGCCGCGGCCGTCGAGCCGGGCGTGGACTACTTCTGCACCGGCCCCTGCTGGCCCACCCCGACCAAGCCGGGCCGGCACGCGCCGGGGCTCGGCCTGGTGCGCTACACCGCCGAGCTGGCGCCCGTACGGCCCTGGTTCGCGATCGGCGGCATCGACGCATCGAACCTGGACGAGGTGCTGGAGGCGGGCGCCCGGCGGGTCGTCGTGGTGCGCGCCATCACGGAGGCCGACGATCCGGGGGCCGCCGCGGCGCGTCTCGCCGAGCGCGTCCGCGCGTACGGAGCGTGATGACGTGCGGGCGTCCGCGGCCGTTTCGGAAGTCTCCGGAAGTCCTCGGAAGGCTCTCGGACGTCCGGCGCGTGTCCAAGGGGTGGACATGATCGTGGCGGAAGCTCGGCGGAGGCGCGGCGAAAGCTCGCCGAAACGGTCATAACGCGAGACGGGGTTGGGGGCCCGGTGGACCCCGGTTAACCTGCCCGTATGGCCCTTGGCACACCTTCCACCAGGACAGACCGCGCCCGCACGGTGCGTGACCTGCTCGCCTCCGGTGAGCGGTCCTACTCATTCGAGTTCATGGCCCCGAAGACCGAGAAGGGCGAGCGGACGCTGTGGAACGCCATCCGCCGGGTCGAGGCGGTCGCGCCGACGTTCGTCTCCGTGACCTACGGCGCGGGCGGTTCGTCCCGTGAGGGGACGGTACGGGCCACCGAGCGCATCGCCACCGACACCACTCTCACCCCCGTCGCCCACCTCACCGCCGTCAACCACTCGCTGACGGAACTGCGCAACGTCATCGGGCAGTACGCGGACGCGGGCATCCGCAACATGCTCGCCCTGCGCGGCGACCCGCCCGGCGACCCGCTCGGCGACTGGATCGCGCACCCCGAGGGCGTCACCTACGCCGCCGAACTGGTGCGGCTCATCAAGGAGTCCGGCGACTTCTGCGTGGGCGTCGCGGCCTACCCCGAGATGCACCCGCGTTCCACCGACTGGGACACCGACATCCGGCACTTCGTGGACAAGTGCCGCGCCGGTGCGGACTTCGCCATCACACAGATGTTCTTCAACGCCGAGGACTACCTCCGGCTGCGGGACCGCGTCGCGGCGGCGAGTTGTGCGACACCGATCATTCCGGAGATCATGCCCGTCACGAACGTCCGGCAGATCGAGCGGTTCGCGCAGCTCAGCAATGCCGCGTTCCCGACGGAGCTGGCGGACCGGATCCTCGCGGCGAAGGACGATCCGGCCGCTGTACGCTCAATCGGTATCGAGTACGCCACGGAGCTGTGCGCCCGGCTGATGGCTGAGGACATCCCCGGACTCCACTTCATTACCCTGAACCACTCCACGGCGACGCTGGAAATCTACGAGAATCTGGGACTGCACCAGCGGTCCTGACGGCCTGTCCGGCGAGCGGCGGCCGAACGAGAGGGGCGTATATGGGCTGGGCGGTCCTCTACATCGCGTTCGGCGCCGTTGCTCTCTGGCTGCTGAGCGAGGTACTGCTACAGCACAAGGCGCGGCTGCGGTGGCGGCTGCTCGCCTTCTTCGGCTTCCTCGGCGTGGTCGTCGGAGTGATCATGCCGTCCGTGCCGGTGATCGCGGTGGGCGCCATCGCCTTCGCGGTCGGGCAGACCTATGTGACGCTCTCCTTCCGCCGCGGCTTCTCCGCGGGATGGGCGATCGGCGGCAAGCCGACCGCCCGGCGGCGCCGCAAGTCCTCCCGGTCGGCTCCGCCCGCCTCCGAGCCCAAGCTCCAGGTCAGCGATGTCGAAGAGGGGTCGGCCGAAGGGGGGTCGGCCGAAGGGGGCGCGGGCGCGGGTGACGCCGCGACCGCTGTCGGCAAGCGTGCCGGTGGCGTCGGCGCCGAGGCTCCGCCGGCGGAGCAGACCGCGCAGATGCCGCCGATCGCCCAGGCCGAGGAAGCCTTTCCGGCGGAGCCGGCGCCTGGGTCCGAGCCCGCGCCGGAGGCGGCGGGCCAGTACAGCGGCTACGACCAGAACGGCTACGCGACGGACCCCGCCGCCGCGGGCTACGGGACGTACGACGCGTACGCCGGTTACGCCCCCCAGGACGGCGGAGCGGCTCAGGACCCTTACGCCGCCGGGCAGTTCGACTACGGCCGGCAGCAGTACGCCGCGTACTCCGACCCGTACATCGGCTCGGCCCAGCAGCCGTCCTACGACCAGTACGCGCCCTACGGACAGCAGCAGGACGCGTACCCCGGCGGCTACGCACCCCAGGCGTACGGGCCCGACGGCTACCCCGTGCCGCAGCAGCAGTACGACACCGACACCCCGCCCGGCGGCGTCTGGGTGCCCCATCAGCGCGGCCTCGACCCCCAGCACCCGGACCAGCAGCAGCCCGCGCCCTACCCGTACGAGCAGCAGCAGCCGAACCCCGGCACCGGCTACGACGAGCGGTACCGCTACTGACCGGCAGGACCGCGCCCGCATGACGCGTGAGCGGCAAGGGCGTCGAGCGAGCCCCTCCCGCTACTGGGAGCCGCGCCAGTCGGCCCCGTCCACGATCAGTCCGGCCACCAGCGCGCCCGACATGCCCGCGTGCGCGAGCCCGCCGCCCGGATGGGACCAGCCGCCCGCGAGGTACAGCCCCGGCAGCCGCGTCGCGTTGCCGGGCCGCAGGAACTCGCCGTCCGCACCGGCCAGTACGGGCCCGGGGACCGCGCCGTCCGCCGCCCCCGTCTCGGCGGCGGTGTCCGCGGGCGTACGGACCTCGCGCCACAGCGCCCGCTCCCGCAGCCCCGGAACCGCCGCCTCGGCGACCGCCGCGATCCGGTCGGCGTATCTCCCGACGGCGTCGGCGTCCCGCCAGTCCACCGCACCGCCGTGCGGAGCGACCGCCGCCGTCAGCGTGACGGCCTCGTGGCCGTCGTCCGGACGGGTGGTGGGATCGTCGGGCCGCAGCACGGTCACCGTCGGGCGCTCGCAGGGGGTACGCGCCCCCGTACGCGCCCCCCGACCGCCGTCCCCGAAGATCCCCGCCAACTCGGCCGCGCGGTCCGGGGAATGGACCACCGTCCGGTGC
>NZ_JBHVHQ010000872.1:0-3575 GCF_042800135.1 Streptomyces sp. NPDC057654
TTGCGCCCGGCAACACCGGCACTGGCGGGATTCTGGCAACGTTTGCCCGATGTTGCCGGGCCGTGGCAACGGCGGTTCGCCACAAGGTCGGTTGGCGTTCCGCGGCAGGGGAGGACGTCAGGCGGCGACGGGCTCCAGCCGGACCACGACGCCCTTCGACGTGGGGCAGTTGCTGATGTCCGCGACGCTGTCCAGCGGCACCAGGACGTTGGTCTCCGGGTAGTACGCGGCGGCGGAGCCCCGGCTGGCGGGGTACGCGACGACCGTGAAGCCCTCCGCGCGGCGCTCCTTCCCGTCGTGCCAGACGCTCACCAGGTCCACCGTGCCGCGGTCGGCGATGCCCAGGGCGTCGAGGTCGGCGGGGTTGACCATCACGACCCGGCGGGCGTTGTGGATGCCGCGGTAACGGTCGTTCGGCGCGTACCAGATGGTGTTCCACTGGTCGTGCGAGCGCAGCGTCTGGAGCAGCAGATGCCCCTCGGGGACATGCGGCATCGTGAAGTCGTTGCGGGTGAAGACGGCCTTGCCGCTCGGGGTGGGGAAGACGCCCTGGTTCGGCGGGTTGGGCAGCCGGAAGCCGCCGGGCACGGCCACCCGGGCGTTGAAGTCCTCGAATCCCGGCACGACGCGGGAGATCCGGTCGCGAATCGTGCCGTAATCCGCCTCGAATTCCTTCCAGGGGATGTGCGGCATATCGCCGAGGGTCTTGCGCGCCAGCCGACTGACGATGGCGACCTCGCTGAGCAGATGCGGGGAGGCGGGCGGCAGCTTTCCGCGGGAGGCGTGGACTTCGCTCATGGAGTCCTCGACGGTGATGAACTGCTCGCCCGTGACCTGGAAATCCCGGTCGCTGCGGCCCAGCGTGGGCAGGATGAGGGCCGTGTCACCGCAGACGGTGTGCGAGCGGTTGAGCTTGGTGGAGACGTGCGCGGTGAGCCGGCACCCCCGCATCGCCTCCTCGGTGACCGCGCTGTCGGGCGTGGCCCGTACGAAATTGCCGGCGACGCCGAGGAAGAGCTTCGCGCGCCCCTCGTACATCGCGCGGATACCGTTCACCGCGTCCAGGCCGTGCCGCGTGGGCGGCGTGAAACCGAACTCGCCCTCCAGGGCGTCGAGGAACTTCTGCGGCATCCGCTCCCACACGCCCATCGTGCGGTCGCCCTGCACATTGCTGTGGCCGCGCACCGGGCACGCACCCGCGCCGGGCTTTCCGATATTGCCGCGCAGCATCAGGAAGTTGACGACCTCGCGGATGGTGGGGACGCCGTGCTTGTGCTGGGTGAGGCCCATCGCCCAGCACACGATGATCCGCTCGCTCTTCAGGACCCGCTCGTGGACCTCCTCGATCTCCTCGCGGGACAGCCCGGTCGCCTCCAGGATGTGCTCCCAGGAGATCTCGCGCGCGTGCTCGGTGAACGCGTCGAAGCCGGTGGTGTTCCGGTCGATGAAGGACCGGTCGAGCACGGCGCCCGGCGCGGCGTCCTCGGCTTCGAGCAGCAGCAGGTTCAGCGCCTGGAACAGGGCGAGGTCGCCCCCTGCGCGGATGTGCAGGAACTGGTCGGCGATCTGCGTGCCGCGCCCGACGATCCCGCGCGGCCGCTGCGGGTGCTTGAACCGGTTCAGCCCGGCCTCGGGCAGCGTGTTGACCGCGACGATCCGGCCGCCGTTGCGCTTGGTCTCCTCCAGCGCCGACAGCATCCGGGGATGGTTGGTGCCCGGATTCTGCCCCACGACGAAGATCAGGTCGGAGTTGTGGATGTCGTCCAGCGAGACGGTGCCCTTGCCGGTGCCCAGCGTCTCCGACATCGCGCTGCCGCTCGACTCGTGGCACATGTTCGAGCAGTCCGGCAGGTTGTTCGTGCCGTACGCGCGGGCGAAGAGCTGGAGCAGGAACGCGGCCTCGTTGTTGAGCCGGCCGGACACGTAGAACAGCGCCTCGTCGGGGGAGTCCAGCGCCTTCAGCTCCCCGGCGAGCAGATCCAGCGCCTCGTCCCAGCCGATCGGCTCGTAGTGCGTCCCGCCGGGCCGCTTGACCATCGGCTCGGTCAGCCGGCCCTGCTGGTTGAGCCAGTAGTCGGACTTGCCGTCCAGCTCGGCGATCGAGTGCTCGCGGAAGAACTCCGGGGTGACGCGCCGCGAGGTGGCCTCGTCGTTGATGTGCTTCGCGCCGTTCTCGCAGTACTCGTTCATGTGCCGCTTGCCCGGCGCGGGCTCCGGCCAGGCGCAGCCGGGGCAGTCGATGCCCTTGGCCTGGTTGATGTTCAGCAGCGTCAAGGCGGTGCGCCGCGGCGACGTCTGGCTCAGGGAGTACTCCAGCGCGTGCGCCACCGCGGGCACGCCCGTCGCCCAGGTCTTGGGCGGGGTGACCTTCAGGTCGTCGCTCGGGTCCTCGTTGCCGCTCATGATCTGGTCCGCCTCGTTTCCCTGTTCACCGGCCGGGATCGTGCGCCGAATCCGGGTGCGGGCCGCCCTCGCGTACGCGTGTGGGCCGCCCCGCGGATATTCGGCTCCCAGTGCGGAAGTCAGCTTCCACCGGTCGCCGGGAAAATGTCAAAGAGGCTTCTTGAATGACGTCATAGACGGGGCTTATCAAGCGGCTTTTCCGGCCTGTGTGCCGCATGGGCAGGGCGCTGCTGGTACGGTCGAACGAGTCCTGGCGCGGCACGAAAGCCGCCGTCGATCGACTGATCGGCAATTCAAGAAATCGGCACTGAATTCCTCATTCGGATTCCTTATGGGGATTCCTTGTTCGGATTCCTTCGGCAAGGTTGTCCGTGCATCAGGGATAAGTTATGGGTGAGCCGGACAGGGAGCGTATGACCGTGTCAGTTACGAGCATGCCGGAGGCCGCGACCCGGCGCTCCGCCGCGACGTGGGAAGCGGCCAGGTCCATCGCTCGGGACTGCGCCGTACGGCCGCTCCCGGCCGTCGTCCGCGAGCTCTCCGCATCGCTCGGCCACGCCCTCGCCGAGCCGCTGACGGCGCTCACCGATCTGCCGTCGTTCGACACCTCCGCGATGGACGGCTGGGCCGTGGCCGGGCCGGGCCCGTGGCGGCTGAGCGGCGGCGGCGTACTGGCCGGCACCCGGCCCGAGCCGCTGCGCGACGGTACGGCCGTGCCCATCGCCACCGGCGCCCCGCTGCCGACGGGAGCGAGCGCCGTCCTGCGCCGGGAGCACGGGGAGGCCGACGAACAGGGCGGGCTGCTGTTCGACCGTTCCGCCGGCTCCGGCTCCGGCCCCGCACCCCTGGCCCCCGGCCGCGACATCCGGCCCCGCGGCCAGGAGTGCCGGGCGGGTGAGCCGCTGCTCCCCTCCGGTACGACCGTGACCGCGTCCGTCCTGGGGCTGGCGGCGGCCGCCGGTTACGACCGGCTGACCGTGCACCGCCGCCCCGCCGTCGAACTGCTGCTCCTCGGCGACGAGTTGCTGGAATCCGGACTGCCGCACAGCGGCCGGGTCCGCGACGCGCTCGGCCCCCTCCTGCCGCCGTGGCTGCGCGCATGCGGCGCGCGAGTGACCGAACGCCGCCGCGTCTCGGACGACTTCGGGCTGCTGCGGGAAGCGGTGCGCGAC
>NZ_JBHVHQ010000873.1:0-3575 GCF_042800135.1 Streptomyces sp. NPDC057654
GGCGGTGTCCAGTCCTGCGCGGGCGCGGCGATCGGCGTCGCCGGCGGCGCGCCAGGCGTGCTCCGCGTCGTCGCGCAGGGCGAGGGCGGGGGCGACGGCCTCGGCGGCTCTGGCGGTCTCCAGCCGCCGCCTGACCTGCTCGTACTCCTCGCGCCGGCCCTCCAGCGCGGCGGCGCGGTCACGGGCGCGGGCGTGCCGCTGCTGGAGCCGGGCCAGTTCGCGGGCGGCGGCGGCGTGTTCCTGCGCGGTGTGGTGGGCGTCCTCGGCGGCGCGGACGGCCGCGGCGGCGACGTCCTCGCGCTCGCGTGCGTCCGTACGGGCCTGGGCCGCCCATTCGAGGACGGCGTCGGCGAGTCCGGGCTCGCCGGGGGCGAGGTCGGGCAGCGGGTTCTCCAGCAGTTCCGTGCTGCGGCCCGCGGCCTGCGCCATGCGGTGGGCGGCGGCCAGCAGCCGCTCGTCGCCGCCCCGTACCCGCTCCTGGGCGGCGCGCCGCAGCTCGGCGAGCCTGTCCTCGACGGCGGCGAACCGGCCGGTGTCGAAGAGCCTGCTGAGGAGCTTGCCGCGGGCGGTGTCGTCGGCGTGCAGGAAACGCGAGAAGTCGCCTTGCGGGAGGAGGACGACCTGGCAGAACTGCTCCCGGCTCATGCCGAGCAGTTGCGTGATCTCCTCGCCGATCTCCTGGTTGGAGCGGCTCAGCGCCTTCCACGCACCGCTCTCGGCGTCCTGTTCGCGCAGCGCGCAGTACGCCTTCTCCTTGGTGGAGCCGCTCCCCCGCTTCTTGGGGCGGAGCTGTTCGGGCCGCCGGGTGAGCTCCAGCCGCCGTCCGCCGACGGTGACTTCGAGTATGACCTCGGTCGGCGTCAGCGGCTCCGCGTGATCGCTGCGCAGCGACAGACCGGAGCCCTGGCGGGCGCCGGGGACACCGCCGTAGAGGGCGTAGCAGACGGCGTCCAGGACGGAGGTCTTGCCCGCGCCGGTCGGCCCGTGCAGCAGGAACAGCCCGGCGGCGGACAGTTCGTCGAAGTCGACGTGCTGCGTGGCGCCGAACGGGCCGAAGGCGGTGAGGGTGAGCCGGTGAAGTCTCATCGCGCCGCCCCGTTCTCGGCGTTCGCGGCGTGCTCGGTCTCTGCGGCCCGCACCGCGTCGAGCGCGTCGGTCAGCACGCCGCGCTCCACGGCGTCGGGGCCGCGGCCGGCCCGGACGTGGGCCACGAAGTCCTCGGCGATCTGCTGGTCGGTGCGTCCGCGCAGCCGCCGCGCGTACGAGGCGAGCGGGTCCTCGGGGGCCCGGTCGGGCTCGAAGACGAGGCTCAGCACGTGCGGGAAGCGCTTCGTGAGGCGGGCCATCGGCTCGTGGGGGCGGTGCGCGTCGGTGAGCGTCGCCTCGACGTAGGCGTCTTCGTGCCGGTCCAGGGCGGGGTCGCCGAGGAGCTCTTCGAGGGGGCCGCGGATACGGGCGAGGGGGCGCGGGACGGGGCAGTCGATCCGTTCGGCGCTCAGCTCGGCTCCTCCTTCGGCGCCGGGGCCTCGCACAACGGGGCCGAGGTCCACGAGCCACATCGACTTACGGTGGTCGGTCTCCGAGAAGGAGTACGCGAGGGGGGAGCCCGAGTAGCGGACCCGGTCGGCGATGCGCTGGCAGCCGTGCAGATGGCCGAGGGCGACGTAGTCGACGCCGTCGAAGAGCTCGGCGGGGACGGCGGAGACCCCGCCGACGGTGATGTCGCGCTCGCTGTCGCTGGCCGTGCCGCCGGTAACGAAGGCGTGGGCGAGGACGACGGAGCGGGTACCGGACGGACGGGTGGCGAGGTCGGCCCGTACGCGCTCCATCGCGGCGCCCAGGACCGCCGTGTGGTTGGCCTTCGGGGCGGCCAGTTCGTCGCGGACGAGCGCGGGTTCGAGGTAGGGCAGGCCGTAGCAGGCGATGTCGCCGTGCTCGTCGGTGAGCACGACGGGGTCGGCGCAGCCCGCCGGGTCGGTGCGCAGATGGACTCCGGCGCGCTCGATCAGCCCGGCGCCGACGCCGAGGCGGCGTGCCGAGTCGTGGTTGCCGGAGATCATGACGGTGGGGACGCCGAGCCCGGCGAGGCGGTGCAGGGCGTCGTCGAAGAGTTCGACGGCGGCGAGCGGAGGCACGGCCCGGTCGTAGACGTCGCCCGCGACGAGCACGGCGTCGACGCGCCGCTCCCGTACGGTCGCGACGAGATGGTCGATGAAGCGGCGCTGGGCGTCCAGCATGCTCACCCGGTGGAAAGAACGTCCCAGATGCCAGTCGGACGTGTGCAGAATTCTCAAGAAACCGCTCCGACCTGCATGTTCTCCCCTTCTCCGCCCCTGTGACCAGTCCGGGCCCGCGCGGGATCGCACCGTGGCCGTCAACAACGCTAACGCCCGGCCGCCCCGGGTCCACCACAGACCTCAGTTTTCGCCCGGCCCACCGGGGAGGGGCGGCGGCGGTCCCGGTACCGCTCGGGTGATTTAGCCGGATAGGGGTGAGAGCGCCGCCTTGTAGGGAAAGGCTGCCGCTATGAGCGCTGAACCCGGATCTGTGAATCTGCGACGCGGCGTGGTCCGCACCCGGTGGGGCCGTGCGGCGGGCGTGCTGTGCGGCGTCGTCGTCTCGGCGGCCCTGGTGAGCGGGTGCGGGGACGACGGCGGTGGCGGAGGCTCGTCCGCCACTTCCGGAGCGACGGCCTCCGCAGGTTCCTCCGGGTCGGCCGCGTCCTCCGCCCCCGCCTCCGGCGCGGCGACGGAAACGGCCGGGCTCACCGAGGACCAGGCCGAGCGGAAGGCCCTGCTGCCGACCGCGAAGGTCGATTACGAGCGGGCGGCACGGATCGCGGCGGGGGCCGTGCCGAACGGCAAGGTCTCCGAGATCGAGCTGAAGCGGATCACCGGCGGCGGTTCACAGTGGCGCTCCAAGGTCGCCGAGCGCGACGGCACGGCGCACGAGGTGAACGTGGACGCCGGGTCCGGCAAGGTCACCCGGTCCCGGACGGAGCCCGGCCAGGACAGCGAGGACAAGCGCGAGCTCGCCGACCGGCTGGGGAAGGCGAAGGTCTCCGCGCAGCAGGCGGTGCGCACCTCGGCCGAGCGCAAGCCGGGCACGACCACCGCGGTGGAGATCGACGACCGGGACGACGGCACCACGATCTGGTCCGTGGACCAGGTGAACACCGACACCTGGAACAAGACGACGTTCGACGTGGACGCCGCCGGCGGGAAGGTCCTGCGCGAGCACGTGGACCGCGACTGAAGTGGGACGCTTCGGGGGCGCCCTGCTATGGATGTTCCCCGCCGCCTACGGCCGCTCGTGGCTGCGCAGCGCCTCCATGTCCCGGCGTTCGCGCTTCGTGGGCCGTCCGGCGCCGCGGTCGCGCTGGGCGACCGGGGCGACGGCCTCGCGGGGCGGCGGGGGCGGGCTGTTGTCGACGAAGCACTCGGCGGCGACGGGCGCGCCGACCCGCTTGCGCACCAGGCGTGAGACCACGACGATCTTCTCGAACCCGGCCTGGCGCAGCCGCACCTCGTCCCCCGGCCGCAGCGGCTGGGCCGGTGTGGCGCGCTCGCCGTTGA
>NZ_JBHVHQ010000874.1:0-3560 GCF_042800135.1 Streptomyces sp. NPDC057654
GGTCATGACTTCTCTCCTTCTTCGGCGGTGGGGGCGGCTGCGGGGTTGGACGTGGAGGCGGCGCGCGTCCCGTCGTGGTTGACCGTCGCGGCGTCCAGGAACGCGGGGCGCTCCCCTCCCCCGTGCACCAGCAGGCTCGCCCCGGTGACGTACGCGGCCAGGTCGGACGCGAGGAAGACGCAGGCGTCGCCGATCTCGGCGGGTTCGGCGAGCCGGCCCAGCGGCACGGTGCGGCCGACGGCCGCGATGCCCTGCTCGTCGCCGTAGTGGAGGTGCGAGAGCTCGGTGCGGACCATGCCGAGGACCAGGGTGTTGACGCGGATGCGCGGGGCCCATTCGACGGCCATGGAGCGGGCGAGGTTCTCCAGGCCCGCCTTGGCGGCGCCGTACGCGGCCGTGCCCGGCGAGGGCCTCGCGCCGCTGACGCTGCCGATCATGGTGATGGAACCGCCGGTGGCGGCCAGTGCCCGGCGCGCGGCGAGCGAGGCCGTCATGGGGGCGATGAGGTTGAGTTCGACGGCCCGCGCGGCGCGCCTCGGATCGCTGTCGGCGAGGAGCCGGTGCGGGCTGCCGCCGGCGTTGTTGACGAGGGCGTCGAGCCGCCCGTACGCGTCCTCGACCTGCTCGAAGAGGCGGGCGGACGCCTCCGGGTCGCGGAGGTCCACGGCGTGGAAGCGGGCGGTTCTGCCGCCGGCCTCGACGGGGCGGTCGGGCGGGCGGCGGGCGCAGGCGACGACTTCGGCGCCGGCGGCCAGCAGGGCGCGGCTGATGCCCGCGCCGACGCCCCGCGTGCCGCCGGTGACGACGGCGACGCGGCCGGACAGATCGATGGTGACTGTCACATGGCACCTCCCGCAGCGGCCGATCCGCTGCTACCTTCGCACCTAACAAACGTTTGGTGGAAAGGTAGCTGATCCGCTCATGGGTGTCTCCACCTCCGCACCGCAGGACGGCGTCCGCGTCGTCACGGTGGACTTCCCACCGGTCAACGCCCTCCCCGTACGCGGCTGGCACGAACTGGCCGAAGCCGTACGGGGTGCGGGCGCCGACCCCGACACGCGCTGCGTCGTACTGACCGCCGCCGGGCGCGGCTTCAACGCGGGCGTCGACATCAAGGAGATCCAGCGCGGCGACGGCCACGAGGCGCTCATCGGCGCCAACCGCGGCTGCTACGAGGCGTTCGCGGCGGTCTACGAGTGCGAGGTGCCGGTGGTGGCGGCCGTGCACGGGCACTGCCTCGGCGGCGGCATCGGGCTCGTCGGCAACGCGGACGCCATCGTGGCGAGCGAGGACGCCGTCTTCGGGCTGCCGGAGCTGGACCGGGGGGCGCTCGGCGCGGCCACCCACCTCGCCCGCCTCGTCCCGCAGCACCTGATGCGCGCCCTCTACTACACCTCGCGGACCGCGACCGCCCGGGAGCTGCACCACCACGGCTCCGTCTGGCAGGTCGTCAGCCGCGAGGAACTTCCCGACGCGGCACTGGCGTTGGCCCGGGAGATCGCCGCCAAGGACGGCGCTCTGATCCGGCTCGCCAAGGCCGCCATCAACGGCATCGACCCGGTGGACGTGCGGCGCAGCTACCGCTTCGAGCAGGGCTTCACCTTCGAGGCCAACCTCAGCGGCACGGCCGACCGCGTCCGCGCCACCTTCGGCAGCGAGGAGTAGCCGTGGCCCGCGACAGGACCGACAAACTCATGACGGCCGATCAGGTCGTAGCCCGCCTGGAGAGCGGCATGACGGTCGGCATCGGCGGCTGGGGGTCCCGGCGCAAGCCGATGGCCCTGGTCCGTGCGCTGCTGCGCTCCGAGGTGACCGATCTGACCGTGGTCTCCTACGGCGGCCCGGACGTGGGGCTGCTGGCAGCGGCCGGGCGGATTCGCAAGCTGGTCGCGGCGTTCGCGACGCTCGACTCGATCCCCCTCGAACCCCACTTCCGCGCCGCCCGCCAGCGCGGGGACTTCGAACTGATGGAGCTGGACGAGGCGATGTTCATGTGGGGGCTGACGGCGGCCGCGCACCGGCTGCCGTTCCTGCCCGTACGGGCCGGACTCGGCTCCGACGTGATGACGGTCAACCCGTCGCTGCGCACGGTCGCCTCGCCGTACGAGGACGGCGAGGAGTTCGTGGCCGCGCCCGCGCTGACGCTGGACGCGGCGCTCGTCCACCTCAACCGCGCGGACGCGCACGGCAACGGCCAGTACCTGGGCCCGGACCCGTACTTCGACGACCTGTTCTGCGAGGCGGCCACGGACGCGTACGTCTCCTGCGAACGCGTCGTGGAGACCGCCGAGTTCGCCGAGGCGGGCGGCCCGCAGACGCTGCTGGTGGGGCGTCAGGGGGTGACGGGCGTCGTGGAGGCGCCGAACGGGGCGCACTTCACGTCCTGTGTGCCGGACTACGGGCGTGATGAGGCGTTCCAGGCCGCGTACGCCAAGGCCGCCGCCGACCCCGCCGCGTGGCGGGAGTTCACCGGGCGCTTCCTCGACGGGAACGAGGACGCCTATCAGGCCGCGGTCGCGGCCTTCGCGAAGGAGGGCGCATGAGCGACGGGAACACGCCGGGGACGGGAGCGACCCGCGCCGAGTACTGCGCAATCGCCTGTGCGGAGGCGTGGCGCGGCGACGGCGAGATCCTGGCCAGCCCGATGGGCACGGTGCCGAGCGTCGGGGCGCGGCTGGCCAAGCTGACGTTCGCGCCGGAGTTGCTGCTCACGGACGGCGAGGCGCTGCTGATCGGCGACGTGCCGGCGCTCGGCGAGGCGGCGCGGATCACCGAGGGGTGGCTGCCCTACCGGCGGCATCTGGCGATGGTCACCGGCGGCAAGCGCCATGTGATGATGGGCGCGAGCCAGCTCGACCGCTACGGCAACCAGAACATCTCCTGCATCGGCGACTGGCAACGGCCCGCCCGGCAGCTCCTCGGCGTCCGCGGCGCGCCCGCCAACACCCTGAACAATCCGACGAGTTACTGGGTGCCCAAGCACTCGACGCGGGTGCTGGTGGAGAAGGTCGACATGGTGTGCGGCGTCGGCTACGAGCGGGCGGCGGCGGCCGGGCCGTCGGCGACGCGGTTCCACCGCATCCCGCGGGTCGTCACGGATCTCGCCGTCCTGGACTTCGAGACGCCGGACCACCGTATGCGGGTACGGTCCCTGCACCCCGGCGTGAGCGCGGACCGGCTCCGCGAGGCCACGGGCTTCCCGCTCGACGTGCCGGACGACGTCCCGCGCACCCGCGAGCCGACCGCCGAGGAGCTGCGGCTGATCCGGGAGGTCATCGACCCGCGCGGGCTGCGGAACAGGGAGGTGCGGCCGTGAGCGAGCGGCGGATCGCGACGCCGCTCACCGAGTTGGTCGGCGTGCGCCATCCGCTGGTGCAGACCGGCATGGGCTGGGTCGCGGGACCCCGGCTGGTGTCCGCGTCCGCCAACGCCGGGGCGCTGGGCATCCTCGCCTCCGCGACCATGACGCTCCCTCAACTCCGTTCCGCGATAAGGAAGGTGAGGGAGCGTACGGAGGCGCCGTGCGGGGGCAATCTGCGGGCGGGGGCGGGGGACGCGGC
>NZ_JBHVHQ010000875.1:0-3556 GCF_042800135.1 Streptomyces sp. NPDC057654
CCTCGTCGCCATGGGGGTGCTCTTCTCCATCGTGGGCGTGGGCCTGGCGGTGCTGGTGCTGGCCGCGCTGTTCGGCATCCCGGTCGCCGCGGTGGAGCGCCGCCGGCTGCGGCTGGTCGAACCGGCGCCGCTGGAGAACCCGCACGCGCGGCTGCGGAGCGTGGGCGCGACGCGGCGGCTGGGCATCCGGCTGCGGGAGCGGGCGACGTGGCGGGAGCTGGCCTACACCATCGTGTACGGCGTGGTCTTCGCGGGCTCGGGCTTCGGCGTCATGCTGGTGCTGCTGTTCGCCGGCGTCCTGACCGCGCTGCCGGTGCTCGTCCTGCTCATGGAGCCCGGCTCCGTAATGATCTTCGATCGGCCGATCACCAGCCCGCTGGAGGCGCTGCTCCCGGCCGCCGTCGGCCTCGTGGGGCTCGCGGGCTGCGCGTACGCGGCGGCGCTGCTGGCCGGGGCGCAGGTCAGGACGGCGGAGTTCCTGCTGTCGGGGCGGGCCGAGGAGCGGCGCGTGGTGGAGCTGACGCGCTCCCGCGCCCGGCTGGCCGACGCCTTCGAGGCCGAGCGGCGGCGCATCGAACGCGACCTGCACGACGGGGCCCAGCAGCAGCTCGTAGCGCTCTCCATGACGCTCGGGCTGGCCGAGATGGAACTGAACGGCAGCGGCTCCCCCGCCGCCGACCTGGTCGTACGGGCCCGCGGCGAGGCCCGGCAGGCCCTGTCCCAACTGCGCGACCTGGTGCGCGGCATCCATCCGCAGGTCCTCACCGACCACGGCCTGGACGCGGCCGTGGCGGAGGTCGCGCTGCGCAGCCCGATCCCGGTCACCGTCGACATCGAGCTGCCGGGGCGGCTGCCGGGCGCGGTGGAGACGGTCGCGTACTTCACGGTCACCGAGGCGCTGGCCAACGCCGCCAAGCACAGCGGCGCGACGGGGATCACGGTGGCCGGCCGCGTCCGGCGCGGCACGCTCGTCCTGTCCGTCACCGACAATGGCCGCGGCGGGGCGGTCCCGTCCGACGGCACGGGCCTCCAGGGCCTGGCCGACCGCATGGCGATCCTGAAAGGCAGGCTCATGGTGTCCAGTCCGGTGGGCGGTCCGACCGAGCTGCGCGCGGAGGTGCCGTGCTCCGCGTAGTACTGGCCGAGGACTCCGTACTGCTACGGGCCGGGCTCGTGGAACTCCTGACGCGGGGCGGGCACGAAGTGACGGCCGCGGTCGGCGACGCGGAGGCGCTGGCGCGCGCGGTGGAGTCCGACCCGCCCGGCGGCGAGCTGCCGGACCTCGTGATCACGGACGTACGCATGCCACCCGGCCAGCGCGACGAGGGCCTGCGGGCAGCGCTGGACCTCCGCTCCCGTCATCCGGAGCTGCCTGTGCTCGTCCTCTCCCAGTACGTGGCCACCGCCTACGCGACGCAGCTCCTCGGCGGCGACGGCCCGGGGGCTGCGGGCCAGCCGGGAGCGGCGGGGCTCGGCTATCTGCTCAAGGACCGGGTGGGCGAGGTCTCCGAATTCCTCGACGCCATTCGCCGCGTGGCGGCCGGGGAGACGGTCATCGACCCGGAGGTCGTCCGCACCCTGCTCGTACAGCGCACGGCGGCCCGCCCCCTGGGCCGCCTCACACCGCGCGAACGCGAGGTCCTGACGCTGATGGCCGAGGGCCTCAACAACCTGACGATCGCCCAACGCCTGGGCGTCACCGAGGCGTCCGTCGTCAAGCACTCCGGCAACATCTTCATGAAGCTGGACCTCGACCCGGCGGAGGGGAACCGGCGGGTGCTGGCGGTGCTGACGCATTTGCGGGGTGGGGTGGGGGGCTGATCGCCTGCCGGCCGGGGCGTCCCGTACGGCACAGCAGAGCCCCGCCACTCCCTCGGCGCGGGGTGACGGGGCGCGTCGCGCCCCCACTCGGCCTCATACCCGAAGTGCCGCGAAAGGGGTACGGCGGCCGAGTGGCTCCCCGTCCGGTCAAGCACCCCGGCAGGGGGCGGTGCCGGATACTTGCACCCCCAAAGAGGACTCCTGCCGGCCTTCACCGGGTGTGGACCCGTGCATTCCCAAGGACTCGCCCTGTGGGCCCGGCAAGCCCGCGTGCCTGCCCAAGTTCCCGCACCATCCGGAGGTGTGAGACATGACGTCGCCCGACTGGAAGCCCCACGCCGAGCAGCTGGCCGCCGAGGTCGCCCACCCGCAGTCCCGTTGGCGTCCGGTGCTGGCGTCGACGCCGCGTCATGTCTTCGTGCCCCGCTGGTGGGGCGATGGAGCGGACGGCAGAACGCTGGGGGACGGCGCGAGCGATCCTGAGCGGTGGATGCGCGTCGCGTACAGCAACACCTCTCTCGTCACGCGGATCGGTTCCCGCCACGCCGACCACGCCGAGCCGGGCGAGAAGGCGGACGGCATGCCCACGTCCTCTTCCACGCTGCCCTGGCTGGTGATGCGGATGTACCAGCACGCGAAGATCGCCGACGACTCCCGTGTCCTCGTGACCACGGGCTCCGGCTACGGCACCGCGCTGGCCTGCCGCCGGCTGGCGGACAACCAGGTGACCAGCATCGACGTGGACCCATACCTGGTCGCCGCGGCGGCCGAACGGCTCGGCGCGATCGGGCTGCGCCCCGCCGTCCGGGTCTGCGACCTCACCGGCCCGCTCCCGGGCACGTACGACCGCATCGTCTCCACCGTCGCCCTGCCGTCGGTCCCCGCCTCGCTGCTGGCCGCGCTGAACCCCGGCGGCCGTCTGGTCACGACCCTTGCCGACACCGGCCTGGTCCTCACCGCCGACAAGACCGAGGACGGCGGCGCGGTCGGACAGATCGAGTGCGAGGGCGCGGGATTCATGACCGCCCGCCAGGGCGATGACTCCCCGCCGACCCCGTTCGAAGCGGCAGAGGGCTTCGAGAGGGAAGGGGACTGCGAAGAGTCCGTCAGCCCGTACCCCGTCGTCGACGTCCAGCGGGCGTGGGAACTGTGGTCGACGTTCTCCTTGGAAGTTCCCGGCGTAGAACACCGTTTCCGACAGGACGGCAGCCGCAGGACGGCATGGATGGCCCATCCGGACGGCTCGTGGGCCAAGGCCACAGCCCTCCGGGACGAACCCACTCACGTCACCCAGGCAGGCCCCCGCCGTCTGTGGGACGAACTGGACCGCATCCGCAGCCGCTGGCTCAAAGACGGGCAGCTCAACGCCTACGGCGCACAGGCGGCCATCACACCGGACGGCGTACTGACCCTCTCGCGCGGCGGCTGGTCCGTGACCGTCGGCTGACGGGAGCAGCGCACCAGCACGGCGGGCAATGGGTGCGCCGCCTCCCTTCAGCGAGCTGATGGGACCGGCCACGCCCCGCGCAGCGCGAAGGCGACGACCGTACCGCCGTACACGCTGCACCCCGCCGACCATTCGTCGGCCAGGCACTCCACGTCCATCGTCGGCACTGGCAGTGCGCCTCATCGCGCCCTCCCTCGGATCGCACCCGGCTGTCTACCGCCGGGGTTTGGGCTGGTGTCGCGGGCGGCTGGTGGGTGGGGCGGTATTCGGCGTGGGTAAGTGCGGGTT
>NZ_JBHVHQ010000876.1:0-3556 GCF_042800135.1 Streptomyces sp. NPDC057654
CCCGAGCGCCGCCTTCTCGTCCTTGGGCACGTCCGTACGGGCCTTCGGCGAGGCGGATGAGCCGGATGAAGGGGGTGAAGAGGGTGAGGCCGGGGCGGAGGAGGCGGACGGCGTGGGCGATGTCGTCGCGCGCCGCTCGGGCGCCCCGAACGCCCGCGCGTGGAGGGCGACTTCGGCGCGCAGCGGCGCCAGCCGCCCCGCGAGCCCCGCGTGCGCGGCCAGCGTCGCCTCGTAGTGGTCCAGCAGCGCGTCGGAGTCCCGCGCGGCGCGGGCGCGCAGCCGTTCGCCGGCCCGGGCGCGCTTGTCGCCGTCGGTCTCCCGGTGCTCGGAGCAGCCGGCGAGCAGCGCCGCCGCGCCGAGGGCCGCGGCCCCGGTCAGCACGCTGCGTCTGTGCGGGTCGGCCGGGCCCCGCGTCGTCGTCGTGAGCGGCACGTTCCTCTTTCCGCCTCGGTCAGGAATGTTCTCGGGAATGATCCGGGAATGATCACCGCACGTGAGCGTACCGGCGCGGTGACGGGGGTTCGGGGAGCGGCCGCCGAATCGTCAGCCGGCTGCCGGAACAGCTAGGCTCTGTCCTGACACGCGACTTTCCCACAACAGCACACGCGGCCGAGGAGTCACCCGGATGAGCACCACCCAGAGCGAGAGGCTGCGCGCATTGCTGGCACCTCTCGTCAGCGCGCGAGAGCTGGATCTGGAAGAGGTCGAGGTGACGCCGGCCGGGAAGCGGCGCGTACTGCGCATCGTGGTGGACTCCGACGACGGCGTGCTGCTGGACACGTGTGCCGAGCTGAGCCGGGCGGCCTCGGAGCTGCTCGACGAGACGGATGCGATGGGCGGAGCCCCGTACTCCCTGGAAGTCACCTCGCCCGGCGCCGACCGGCCGCTGACCGAGCCGCGCCACTACCGGCGCGCCGTCGGCCGCCTGGTCAAGGCGCAGCTGACCGCCGGCGGCGAGCTGATCACGCGGATCGTCGCCGTGGACGACGAGGGTCTCGACACCGAGGTGCCGGGCGTGAAGGGGCGCAAGCCCACCGCCCGCCGGCTGGAGTTCTCCGAGATCGCCAAGGCGCGGGTCGAGATCGAGTTCAACCGGAAGCACAGCGGCACCGGCAGCACTGGCAGCACCGGCAGCACTGACAACAGCGACGCCAACGACACGGACGACGCGAACGACACCGTCGACGCGGGCGACGACGCGAACGACGAGAACCAAGAGGAGGCGTAGCCGTGGACATCGACATGAGTGCCCTGCGGGGTCTGGTACGGGAGAAGGAGATCTCGTTCGACCTGCTGGTCGGGGCGATCGAGTCGGCCCTCCTCATCGCCTACCACCGCACCGAGGGAAGCCGCCGCCGGGCCCGGGTGGAGCTGGACCGCAACACCGGCCATGTGACGGTGTGGGCCAAGGAGAACGCCGAGGACCTCACGGACCTTGAGGAGGGGCAGGAGCCCCGCGAGTTCGACGACACGCCCTCCGGCTTCGGCCGGATCGCGGCGACCACCGCGAAGCAGGTCATCCTCCAGCGGCTGCGCGACGCCGAGGAAGAGATCACGTTCGGCGAGTACGCGGGCCGCGAGGGCGACGTCGTCGCGGGCATCGTGCAGCAGGGCAAGGACCCGAAGAACGTGCTCGTCGACATCGGCCGGCTGGAGGCCATCCTGCCGGTGCAGGAGCAGGTGCCGGGCGAGGAGTACAAGCACGGCACGCGACTGCGCACCTACGTCGTGCGGGTCGTCAAGGGCGTGCGCGGCCCGTCCGTGACGCTCTCGCGCACCCACCCCAACCTGGTGCGCAAGCTCTTCGCCATGGAGGTCCCGGAGATCGCGGACGGCTCCGTGGAGATCGCGGCCATCGCCCGCGAGGCCGGCCACCGCACGAAGATCGCCGTCCGGTCCACCCGGTCCGGGCTCAACGCCAAGGGCGCCTGCATCGGCCCGATGGGCGGCCGGGTGCGGGCGGTCATGGCCGAGCTGCACGGCGAGAAGATCGACATCGTGGACTGGTCGGACGACCCGGCCGAGCTGGTGGCGCACGCGCTCTCCCCGGCCCGCGTCTCCAAGGTCGAGGTCGTGGACCTGGGCGCGCGCTCCGCGCGGGTCACCGTCCCCGACTACCAGCTCTCGCTCGCCATCGGCAAGGAGGGGCAGAACGCCCGCCTCGCCGCCCGCCTCACCGGATGGCGTATCGACATCCGGCCGGACACCGAGCAGCCAGGCGACCGCGGCGGAGACCGGGACGACGACCGGGACTGAGCACCCGGCCCTGTCCGTACGGGCTGTGCGGCCGAGACCGCGGCCGGGGGTCCGTACGGCGGGCCTGGGAGCGGGCCGGAACGAATAAGCGCGCGATCAGTAACCCGAAGGGGTTATGTCGTCGCGGGGAGGTAGACTTAAGCAGTGTCTGGTCGGACGCACGCCCGAGCATGCCCGGAGCGAACCTGTGTGGGTTGCCGGGAGCGAACGGCCAAGAGCGAACTGCTGCGCATCGTGGCGGTCGAGGGCGCTTGTACCCCCGATCCTCGCGGTACGCTGCCCGGCCGGGGTGCCTATCTGCACCCCACAGTGGTCTGTTACGACCTGGCGGTCCGCCGCCGGGCGTTTCCCCGGGCCCTCCGCTATCAGGGGGACCAGGGACCGCTCGACACCGCGCGAGTGCGTGGTTTTGTCGAGCAGGCAACGCCGTAAGAAAGAGAACGGCACGGGAAAGCCGTGCGGTCAGGTACCTCGCGAGTCGGAAGTAGGTCGAGATTGCGATGAGCACTCGATGAGTACGCGATGAGTACGCCCATGAAGTAGCGACGGTCCGGCGTGAACCCGGACCTAAAAGGAGCGAAGTGGCTAAGGTCCGGGTATACGAACTCGCCAAGGAGTTCGGAGTGGAGAGCAAGGTCGTCATGGCCAAGCTCCAAGAACTCGGTGAATTCGTACGTTCGGCGTCCTCGACGATCGAGGCGCCGGTTGTTCGCAAGTTGACCGACGCACTGCAGGGGCCCGGCGGCAACGCCGGCAAGTCCGCTGCGAAGCCCGGGGCGCCCCGCAAGGCGTCCCCCGCCAAGCCGGCCGCACCCACCCCGGGTCCGTCGGCGCGTCTCGCTGCCCCGGCGCCCAAGCCGGCCGCGGACGCCCCCGCCAAGCCCGCCGCGGCCCCGGGAGCCGGCTCCGCGCCGACGCCCGGCCCGCGTCCGGGTCCGAAGCCGGCGCCGGCCAAGCCCGCGCCGGTCACCCCGGTGCGCGCCGCGGAGTTCTCCGCGCCGGCCCCGGCCCAGCCCGAGCGCCCGGCCCAGCAAGAGCGTCCGGCCCAGTCCGAGCGTCCGGCTCAGCAGGACCGGCCCGCCCCGCGCCCCGGCGCCACCCCCGGCCCGCGCCCCGCGCGCCCGGCCCCCGGTGGTCAGCAGGGCGGCGGTCAGCGTGACGGCGGCCAGCAGCGTGACGGCGGCCGTCCCGAGCGGGGCCCCCGCCCCGGCGGCCAGAACCAGGGCGCGCGCCCCGGCGGCGCCCGTCCGTCCGGACCGCGTCCGGGCAACAACCCCTTCACCTCCGGCGGCTCCACGGG
>NZ_JBHVHQ010000877.1:0-3538 GCF_042800135.1 Streptomyces sp. NPDC057654
CCGCCCTCCCGCTCCGCCCGCGGCGGGAGCCGCTCCGGGCCGGGCGGTAAGGGGTTCCCGCTGGACCGGCTCCGGCGTTCCGCCTTGCGTGGGCCGGGTGCGCGCGGCGGTGGCAGTCGGCCCGACGAGCAGTCACGGGCGGGCGATGTCGCGCCGGGCATCCCCACACCCCTCCCCGATGGGCGCCCACTCGGCGACGGGCTGGGGCCCGAGGCGCGGGGCGCGCTGCGGCAGAACCCGATGACGCGCCCGTTCGTCCAGGCCACTCCGTCGAAGACGCGGAAGTTCGCCAACCGCGCCCACCACGCGGTCGCGCCCTATTCCCGCGGGGCCCGGGTCGCGGTGCGCAATGCCCGGCGGTCCGCCTGGTCCCGGCTGAGCGGGCGCCCCCTGCCGGCGCGTGAGAAGAGCCGGCCGCTCTGGAACACCATGTGGTCCGGGTCCGGCAGCTCGATGCGCAACAACTACCGGTTGCCGACGGGGTTCGCCCCGGTGATGCTCGACCCGCGCGTACCGGATCTGCGGGCCGGCCAGGTCCACCATGTCGTCCTCACCAAGACCGGTCGGACGCGGCGGTACGGCGTCGCCCTGAGGGTCCGCGGCGTGTACTGGGGACCGGCCCGCTGGCAGGGCGTGTGGCCGGGGCAGGAACTCGGGATGGGGCTGAACAACCTCTCCGGATTCAGCCAGAGTTCGCAGACCTCGCAGGGGAAGAGCGTGAGCGGTTCCGTGGACGCGGGGCCGAAGGACCCCGGCACGGGTGACCGTGCCCTGTGGGGCCTCACCCTCAGCCGAAGCCGGGCCAAGTCCCGGATGGCGAAGGCCGGCAGCGAGGGCGGCAGCGAGTACGTGCTGTGGTCCGCGCCGCGGGTGCAGGCGTGGGACCAGGACGTGGTGCTCCTCGTCGACGCGCAGCTGGTGCGGGCTCCCCGGTCGCTCCTGCGGCTGGTCACGGGCTCGGCGTTCCGCCGCGGGCCCCTGCGCGCCGATCTGGGGGGCCCGCTCGAAGCGCCGGCTTCCGTCCCGCTGGGCCCGGAGGCCGACGGCGCGCTGGTCATCAGGACCCGGGCGCGGACCTACTTCCCCGACATGTCGGGGACCCTGCGCGAGCTGTGGAAGGAGCGGGGCCGCGGCTCCCGGCAGGGCCACGCCGCTCCCACGGCCCGCAAGCCCCTCCAACTGCCCGCGGGCGAGACGCGGGAACTGGTGCGGGACCTGCACAACCGGCCGATCCAGCACGCGGAGCACGGCAACCACACGCACCTGCGCAGCGGCCATGCCAAGCCGCTCGCGGCAGTCGTCTCCGGCGTCCTGCGGAAGGCGGCCCCTGACGTGCTGAAGTGGCATTTCACCGATCGGGAGGGCGAACCGAACTACGGGACCGCCGAGCACCAGACCGTCGAGTACCTCGTGGCGGACGGCGCCCTGGACACCAAGGTCGACGCCATGCTGGGAGCCGGCTGGAACCTCTCGCGGGGGGTCTACGCCCACGGGCGGGGGTTCCGGCACACGTTCGCGCTCAAGATACGGGCGCTGCCCGGCAGCCACAGCGCGAGGAGCGTCGTGGACAGGGGACTGTCCAACGAACACTCCTTCATGCACTACACACAGCCCGGCGGCGGCACCGGCAAACAGGACACCCTGGACCCGTCGTTGCGCCTGTCCGGCGCCAAGAATTGGAACACCGCGGCCCCCGGCGCGACGCCCGGCCTCCTGGTGCCCGGCGGCTCCGTGACGCTGTACAACAAGACCAGGAGCGAGAGCCAGGGGACGACTCTGTCCTTCGGGCGGGTGGCGGGCGAGCAACGCGCGGGCCGCCAGGTGCTGATCGTGCACGAGAACACCACCTACCTCGTGGAGGTGACCCGCAAGTCCCGTGCGATCGGCGCCCCCTTGCACCACGAGGCCGTCGCGGTGGAGATGGGGGACCGTCAGGAGCTGGCCGGCTGGCAGGAGGCCGAGGAGCGCGGCCTGGTCACCAACGGCCTGGAGAGGATCCGCCCGAGCGTCCGTATGCGCCCGCTGCTGGACGTCCCGGTCGGGTACAGCGTGCAGGGAACGATCGACCCGCGCCCGGCGCTGCTGGAGTTCCAGCGGGCGCTGCGCGCCCGGGGCATGGGACGCGTCCTCGCGGACTCTGCCGTCGGGGATCTCGGCGGGCTGCGCGAGGCGTTGGAGAGCCTCTTCAACCCCGACTCCGTCCGGGGCGCCGTCGACGAGCTGACCATGCCGGGAGTCTGGTCCTTCCGCCACTTCGACAACCAGACCGTCGGCCACCACGGGCTCGGCCCGCTGACCGGAGAGGTCCTGGTCAGCCTCGTGCCCCGCGGTCCGCTCAGGGACCGCGGCAGGCCGGTCTTCGGCACGGATCTCTACATCCAGCTCTCGAAGTCCGAACAGGACGACAGCTCCGCCGGCCTCACCCGGGTGACCACCCTGGGCACCACCGCGCTCGGGCTCCCGGGCACCGAACCGAACGCCCCCGACGGCTCGACGCAGGGGGAGATGCTCGCCCTCGGCACCGCGGCGGGGGCCTCGATGTCCTCCTCGGCCACGAGTGCGCGGCTGAAGGACGCCTCCAGCTACCCGATGCTCATCTCCGGGGGCCGCCACGACGAGTTCGACGGCGACTACGACCTGAAGCTCAGCTACGTCCGGGACGACGGGACGACCGTCACGGTGCGGGCGCCGGCGGGCAGCCTGCGCCGGATCGTGGGGGAGTGGGCGCTCGTCCCGGAGCTCCCGGACCAGGCGTCCGCGCGGCGCCGGCCGGAGGACGGCGCGACGGAGCCCGCCGGCGGCTTCGGAGCGGGGCGGAGCGCACCGGGGGAGCGGGCCGCCGACGACCCGATCACCGTCGTGCCGGTCGGCCCCGGCCGGCAGTGGGGAGCAGGGAAGCACGAGCGGCTCGGCGAGATGCTCACGCACGACGATGTGATGCTCCTCAACGCTCCCGACACCCAGCGACTGTTCCAGCGGGCGGTCGCGGTGCTCGACCACGCCGCCGCGTGGGTGGAGCCCGCGGCCGTCTCCACGCCGGACGCCCCCGCCTCCAGGGCCTCCGGTACCGGCGCCGCTCCGGACACGGCCGGCACCGTCCCCGCAGCCCGTTCGGTGCGCTCGTTGCTGCGCGACCACCGGCAGGGGCGCGCGCACACCGGACTCACCCGACCGGGCCAGGCCGGGCGCCAGAAGCTCCGCCAGTCCATCGGGCAGCGGGCCATGATCCTGTCGGGCAAGGAGGCCCTGGGGAAGAAGGGCTATACACCGGGCGACATCCACGACGGTTCCGCCGTCGGCCGTTCCGCCGGCCGGGTCACCGTGTTCCTGCGACCGGCCGAGAGCGCGTCGGCGCGGGTGATCGGCGTGACGGACAACGCCGTGGTCTACGACGAGAAGCGCGTCACCGATCAGGCGTCGGTCGGCGCGGGCCGCTCGGGCATGACCGCGAACTTCGCGGCCGCCCCCTACCCCGCCTTCTACACCGGTGACCTGTCCACGGTGGCCGGGGACGCCCTCCCGGTGTTCAACGCCGGGG
>NZ_JBHVHQ010000878.1:0-3535 GCF_042800135.1 Streptomyces sp. NPDC057654
CTGCTGGAAGTTGCTGGAAGAGAAGAATGGCGGCCGACCGGTGCGCCCCGAAGGAGCCCTCATGACCCCGCCCGTCGTCCACTCGCTGCGTGAGCAGATCCGCGAGCACATCCTGAGCGGGATCGTCAGCGGCCGCTGGCAGCCCGGCGAGCGGATCGTGGAGCGGCGGATCGCCGTGGAGCTGGAGGTCAGCCAGACGCCCGTACGGGAGGCGCTGCGCGAGCTGGAGTCGCTGCGGCTGATCGAGTCGGCGCCGAACAAGGGGGTCCGGGTGCGCAATCTGACCGCCACGGATCTCAAGGAGAGCTATCCGGTGCGGGCCGGGCTGGAGCGGGTGGCGGCGGGGCTGGCCGCGGAGCGGCTGGCGGCGGACCTCACCGCGCTGGAGCGGGAGGTCGCGGCGCTGCGCGAGGCCGACCGGACGGACGACGGAGAGGCGCAGGTCAGGCATACGGTGGCGTTCCACCGGGAGATCGTGCGGGCGGCCGGGAACGGGGTGCTGCTGCACACCTGGGAGTCGCTGGGCATCGAGGTCTGGACGACGCTGTCGATCCGCTGGCTGAGTCCCGAGCCGCGCTCGTACGCCGACGATCACCAGGAATTGGTGGACGCTTTCCGGCGGCGCGATCCGCTCATCGGAGACGTGCTCACCACGCATGTGCTGTGCTGCGCCCCGCAGGTCTGACACCGGGTGCCGAATTCGACGACACCCCGTGCCACCTGGGGTTTTTCTTTTTGATGAAACATTGATCGATCATCGATCAGAGGCGTATCGTCGTTGGTGGGCGCAAACCCCTGCCTGCCGCCTCCCACCTTCCTTTCGTCCGGAAAGGGGCCCACCCATGCCCGATCCCGTGCGCCAGCCGTACAGCCAGCTCGACCAGCTCCCGGACGTCGACCCCGAGGAGACGGCGGAGTGGGGCGAGTCGCTCGACGCCGTCACCGCCGCGGCCGGCCCGCACCGCGCCGCCTACCTCATGCGCCGCGCCCTGGAGCACGGCGAGGGCGACGGCCTGGGGCTCCCCCCGCTGCTGGAGAGCGAGTACGTCAACACCATCCCCACCGCCGCTGAGCCCGAGTACCCGGGCGACGAGGAGATGGAGAGCCGGATCACCGCCTACAACCGGTGGAACGCCGCCGCGATGGTGACCCGCGGCAGCACCCTCGGCCTCGGCGGCCACATCGCCACCTACGCCTCCGCCGCCTGGCTGTACGAGACCGGCTTCGAGCACTTCTTCCGCGGCAAGGACGACGCCGCGTCCGGCGGCTCCGGCGACCAGCTCTACCTCCAGGGCCACGCCTCCCCCGGCATCTACGCCCGCGCCTTCCTCGAAGGCCGGCTCACCGAGGGCCAGCTCGACCGGTTCCGCCAGGAGGCGAACGGCGACGGCCTGCCGTCCTACCCGCACCCGCGCCGGCTGCCCTGGCTGTGGGAGTTCCCGACCGTCTCCATGGGCCTGGGCCCGCTCTCCGCGATCTACCAGGCGCGCTTCAACCGCTACCTGGAGCACCGCGGGATCAAGGACACCTCCGGCTCGCGCGTCTGGGCGTTCCTCGGCGACGGCGAGATGGACGAGCCCGAGGCCACGGCCGCGCTCGCGCTGGCCGGCCGGGAGGGCCTGGACAACCTCACCTTCGTCATCAACTGCAACCTCCAGCGCCTCGACGGCCCCGTCCGCCCCAACTTCAAGATCGTGCAGGAGCTGGAGGCCCAGTTCCGCGCCGCGGGGTGGAACGTCGTCAAGTCCCTGTGGGGCGCCGCCTGGGACGACCTCTTCGCCCGCGACACCGACGGCGCGCTCGTACGCCGGCTGCGCGAGACGCCGGACGCCCAGTTCCAGACGTACGCGACGCGCGACGCCGCATACCTGCGCGACCACTTCTTCGGCGCCGACCCGGCGCTGCGGGCCATGGGCGGGCAGCTCACCGACGCCAAGCTGCTGGAGCTGTTCCAGACCTCCCGCGCCGGCCACGAGCCCCGCAAGGTGTACGCCGCCTACCGCGCCGCCGTGGAGCACAAGGGCGCGCCGACGGTGATCCTCGCGCAGACCGTCAAGGGCCACACCCTCGGCGCGGGCTTCGAGTCGCGCAACGCCAACCATCAGATGAAGAAGCTCACCGGCGAGCAGTTCCGCGACATGCGCGACCTGCTCGGGCTGCCCATCCCGGACAGCGCGCTGGCCGACGGCCCCGTGCCGTACGCGCACCCCGGCGAGAACTCCCCCGAGATGGCCTACCTCCGCGAGCGCCGCGCCGCGCTCGGCGGCCCGTCCCCGGCCCGCAAGGTCACGGCGAAGCCGCTGCCCGAGCCGTCCGCGAAGCCCTTCGAGGCGCTCCAGAAGGGCTCGGGAACGCAGGAGATCGCCACCACCATGGCGTTCGTCCGGCTCGTCAAGGACCTGATGCGGGAGAAGGAGACCGGCCGCCGCTGGGTGCCGATCGTCCCCGACGAGGCCCGCACCTTCGGCATGGAGTCGCTCTTCCCGTCCGCCGGGCTCTACTCGCCCAAGGGCCAGACGTACGACCCCGTCGACCGCGACCAGCTCCTGTACTACAAGGAGGCCAAGGACGGTCAGATCCTGAACGAGGGCATCACCGAGGCCGGTTCCCTGGCCGACTTCACCGCCGCCGCGACCTCGTACGCGACGCACGGCGAGCCGATGATCCCGTTCTACATCTTCTACTCGATGTTCGGCTGGCAGCGCACGGCCGACCAGTTCTGGGCACTCGCCGACCAGCTCGGCCGCGGCTTCGTCATCGGCGCCACCGCGGGCCGCACGACGATGACGGGCGAGGGCCTCCAGCACGCCGACGGCCACTCGCACCTGATCGCCTCCACCAACCCGGCGGCCATCTCGTACGACCCGGCGTTCGCGTACGAGGTCTCGGTGATCGTCCGCGAGGGCCTGCGCCGGATGTACGGCCCCGAGGCCGAGGATGTCTTCTACTACCTGACCGTCTACAACGAGACGAAGGTGCAGCCCGCCATGCCCGAGGGCGTGGAGGAGGGCATCCTCAAGGGCCTCTACCGCTACCAGGAGGCCGAGGCTCCGGCCGAGGGCGCGCCGCGCCTCCAGCTGCTCGCCTCGGGCACCGCGATCCACTGGGCGCTGGACGCGCAGCGGCTGCTCGCCGAGGACTGGGGCGTCGCCGCCGACGTCTGGTCCGCGCCGTCCTGGACCGAGCTGCGCCGCGAGGCCCTCGACTGCGAGGCCGCCGCGCTGCGCGGCGAGGAGCGCGTCCCGTACGTCACCCAGGCGCTGCACGGCGCGCAGGGCCCGGTCGTGGCCGTCAGCGACTGGATGCGGGCGGTGCCGGACCAGATCGCGCCGTGGGTCGAGCAGGACTGGACCTCCATCGGCACGGACGGCTTCGGCCTCTCCGACACCCGCGAGGCCGCGCGCCGCCACTTCGGCGTCGACCCGCAGTCGGTCGTGGTGTCCGCCCTGTCCGCGCTCGCCCGGCGCGGCGAGGTCAAGGCGTCCGTCGTGAAGGAGGCCGCGGAGCGCTACGGCCTCTGACCCCTCCCCCGCAC
>NZ_JBHVHQ010000879.1:0-3533 GCF_042800135.1 Streptomyces sp. NPDC057654
GGGTCAGCCCTTCGACCCCGAGTCGCCGAAGATGAATCCAGCGAGATACTCGTGGAGCTCGTCCTTCGACAGGTCACCGCTGCGGTCCGTGTCGAGCTTGTCGAAAGTTCCCTCGATCTGGTCGGCGGGAACTCCCCAGGCGCGGTGGTACCGCTCGAACTCGCTCCGCGACACCTTTCCGTCGCCGTCGGTGTCGAACAGGTTGAAGAGCAGGCCGGCGAAAGGCTCCAGGGTCCGGCGGACCACTGTCGGGTCGGCTTCGGCGTAGAAGTCGACGTATTCCTTCCGGCTGATCTTCTGGTCGCCGCTCTGGTCGAGCTGGTGCTGTAGATCGCGCCAGAGATCGACGCTCGCCTGCCGGATTTCCTCGTGCTGCTTCGAGTTGGCCGTGAGCCCGAAACGACTGGACAACCGCTGCGCCATGGCCTCGATTTCCTCGACGCCCACTTCGCCGTTGCCGTCCACGTCAATCAGGTCGAACGCCTTGCTGACCCTGCTGCGCTGGCTCTCTACGTGCTCGCTTGTCATTTCTTTCCGCACCCCGCCTTCTCGTTCCGCGTGCGCCATCCTTGTCGCCGGATACTAGACGCGGACGGATGGGGTGTTCAACGGCCGGGATTGCCAAGAAACACATTGGCCGATTCTGTCGGCGGACCATTTTCCGTACGGTGCTCCGGAAGATCGTGAATACAATTCACGGAAGGCTTTCGGCGTCCCACTGGTCACACCCGTGAGGCGGCTTCAGTACAGTCCTTCGGGCGCTGAGCTCGTGGTCTGCAACGGGCTGATATTGGCGACGCCGTCGCAGGGCCACTCCTCGGTCCGGTGCCGCAGCGCCTGATCGCGCTCCAGGATGTTGGGCAGGAAGAGGTCCTCGTGCAGCACGGTGAGCCGTACCTGGCCGACCGCGCCGGGGTCGACGACGGCCGACCAGTCGTCCTTGCGCACGACCGCCATGGTGACCTGCGGGAAGTTCGGCACGTACGAGATCAGCTCCCCGTTCCTCTCCACCTCCCAACAAGCCGCGTTGCCAAAGGTATTGCCGTACGTCATGCCGCAGATTCCGCCATTCAGCGCGGACTTGAAGGCGCGGTACATGTCGGCGCTGATCTGGGTGCCGCTCAACCGGACGCCTTCGAGGGCGGACACGAGGTCGGGGTGGCGCTGACGGAGCGTCTGGAAGAGTGCGGGTGTGGTGTTGAGGTAGTGCACCGGCGCCTGCCGCAGCACATCGGTGATCTGCTCCAGGAGGTGGGCGGTGTAGTCCCCGACGTCCTGGAGGCGGCCGGAGCGGATGAGCCGCTTGACCCAGCGGGGGTCCATGTCGATCGCGTACGCCTGGCCCGCGTACAGCTCGGAGACCTCCCACACGCCGTGGCCGATCAGATGCGGGCCCGTGGGGGTGGCCTGGAGCCAGGTCCGGCCGGGGGCGAAGCCCTCCCGTACGAACGACCACCGGCGCCAGACCGCCCGGTGCCGCAGCATGTCCGGGGTGTAGAAGACCCGGCAGGGGGTGCCGGTGGTGCCGCCGGTGTCCCAGGCGCGGCCGGCCAGCGGGCGCGGCACGGACTGCGGGACGAGATCGCCGGGGTCCTGTTCGCGCAGGTTCTCCAGCCGGAACGGGCCGAAGGCCGCCAGCTGGTCGTAGCGGGTGATGTCGCGGGGGTCGAAGTCGAACCGCTTGGCGCGCCGCAGCCAGTACGGGCTGCCGGTCTCCGGGTGGAAGTGGCGCCGGACGACGCTGCGGCACCACTGGTCGAGGTCGGTGTCGAGCCACCCGGCGACCAGTGCGTCGGGGTCGTCCGACAGCTGGGTGGGGGCGGTCACCGAGGTGGCGGTCATGTGCGCACCTGCCCGCCGGTGAGGTCGATGCCCAGGTCGTACGCGGTGGACAACGCCTGCTGGATGTGCTCGGGCTTCTCGATGTGGACGACGGGGAAGGGGAAGGCCAGGATGCCCTCCGGGATCGACGGCCCCATCACGAGCCCGAGCTCCACGCCCTCGGCCTTCATGCCGGTGTAGACGTCCACGAGGCTGATGGGGTCGGTGGAGTTGCGCTGGAAGAGGTCGCGGACCTCGTCGCCGCTTGTGAGCTTCTTGGGCTCCAGGCAGGAGAGCAGGGGCAGTTGAGGGTCGGAGAAGGCCATCGCGTCGATGCGCGGGGCCATGAAGTCGCGGAAGTGCCGGCGCAGCGGGGAGTGGACCGCGATGGTGCGGCCCGGCAGCGGCACGACGGTGCCGGGCGGGGCCTCGGCGGCGAGGGCGCCCAGCGCCTCGGCGTGGCCGGCGAGCATGAGAATGCGCTGCTTGCCGTCGGCCGTGGGGCCGAAGTCGCCGGCGAGGTGGATCCCGGCGCGCCCCTCGCCGGGGTGGGCGGGTCCGCCGCGGGCGGGATCGCCGTCGGCGGTCTGGGCGAAGGCGAGGGCGATGCCCTGGGCGGGTGCGTCGGCGGGGAGTTCGGGGGTGTCCCGGGCGCCCGCCAGCATCTCGAACAGCTCCTGTCTGCTGAGAGCTCCCGCCAGGGCGCTGGCCGTCATCGCGCCGAGGCTGAGGCCGCCGATGGCGGTGGGGCGCAGGCCGTACTGGGCGAGCGCGTCGTGCACGCCGATCGCGAGCGCGGCCTCCCGTACCGTGCCGACGCTCTGGCGCTCCTCCTGCGCGGCCGGCAGATCATCCTCCAGGATCTGACCTACCGTCAACCCCGTCCACCGCGCGACCTGTTCGTACCAGCTACGGACGACCGGGTACTCGTGGTACAGCTCCAGACCGTGCGGCTCGGTGCCGACGCCGCCGCCGAACAGATAGCCCAAAGTCATTCTCGCCCCCAGCGGGAAGGTAACAGGAGAAAGACGCGGTACGGCGCCCGTGACAGGGGCGGCTCCCCGGCGGGGAATTCCGACCACGACGCGATCGCACCGTAACATCCATTCACTTGCCACCGAAAGGTGCAATTCCCCGCTCCGGGAATGTCGCAGCGCGCGCTATCGAGACGATATTGCAGGCTGAAACAATCCGGGGGCACCGCTTCCTATTGCCTCGGGCGAGCCGGTCCGGTGAATCCCGTAAAGCACATGGCGGGCCCGGTTCGGCCCGCACGGCTCAGTCGGACTGCGCCACAAAGCTCTTCGGGACCCGGGGCGGCCAGGCGCCCACGGTGAGCATACCGATCGAATGGGCACGGGAGACCAGGGCCACCCGATTCGGCACCTTGAACTGACGCAACATCAGACCGATGCGGTATTCGACGCCCTTGCGGCTGAGGTAGAGGGACGCCGCCAGCTCCACGGTGGAGGTGCCCACGGCGATGCCCTCCAGGATGCACGCGTCGAGCGCGGTGAGCCGCTCGGTGTCGGGCGGGGCCGCCGCGCTCCCGGCTCCGTGCGGCCGCCCCGCCGGGTCCCCGCGCTCCGGCGTCCGTTCGGCCGCTGGGCGACAGGAGCCCCTCCGGCCGCCGGCCTCCGGGAGCGCCGTGGTGGAGCCGACCGCCGTGGAACCGCGTAACGGCGTCAATCCGTACACCCGCCTTCCTCAAT
>NZ_JBHVHQ010000880.1:0-3532 GCF_042800135.1 Streptomyces sp. NPDC057654
GCCGCAAGGGGCGGCTCCCTCTCCCCGGTACGGAATCCCGCAAGGCGACGGAGCACCGCCTCCTTGATCCTGGTGACCTGTCGCGTCCGTGATCCGTCCGGCGATCCGCCCGGCGCCGCGAGACCGCCCACGGTCGCCGACGGGCCGTCAGCGGCGTGCGCACGCCGCCAACCGCCACAGTGGGGAGACCGCGCATGTCCAGCAGATCGCACAGACCCGCCGCCCCGGGCCTCGGCCGCCGCACCTTCCTCGCCGCCGCGGCGGCCACCGGAGCCGCCGCGCTCGGGGGCCTCGGCACGGCGGGCGGCGCGTCCGCCGCCACGCCCACCGGCCGCGGCACCACCCTCGCCTCCGTCGCCGCGCCCCGCGGCACCGGCGGCTACCGGCGCCTCGGCGAAGGCCCCGGCTGGCCCCGGCTGCTCCGCTCCGAACTGGCCGGCGCCAAGCGGGCCCGCACCGAGCGGCGCACCACGCTCGCCTCCTTCGTGCAGTTCACCGACATCCACCTCACCGACGTGCAGCACCCGCTGCGCTACGAGTTCTTCCGGGCCGGCGGCCCCGGCGCCTGGCGCCCGCACGAGGCGCTCACCCTGCCCGGCATCGTCTCCCTCGTCGAGCGCGTCAACGCGCTGCGCCGCGGCCCGGAGACCGGGGAGCCGTTCTCCTTCGTCATCACCACCGGGGACAACGGCGACGAGAACGCGCAGATCGAGGTGGAGTGGTTCCTGACCGCCCTCAGCGGCGGCCGGTTGAACCCCAACACCGGCGACCCGGACGGCTACGAAGGCGTGCAGGACAGCGGCCTGCCGCTCTACTGGCACCCCGAACGGGACCTGCGCGACCAGGACAAGCAGGTCGGCTACCCGCGCATCGACGGCTACCTCGACGCCGCCATGCGGAGGCTGCGGAGCCCGGGGCTGAACATCCCCTGGTACTCCACCTTCGGCAACCACGACCTGCTCTCCGGCGGCTGCTACCCGGCCGCGGGCACCTGGATCGGGGACGTCGCCGTCGGCTCGAAGAAGCTCCAGATCATCCCCGCGGAGCAGGCCAAGTGGCTGATGGAAGGGGAGGCGAAGGGCGTCGACCCCAAGGGCGACCGGATCAAGGCGGTGCTGCGCGAACACCGCGCCGAGATGCGCACGGTCACCCCCGACGAGCGCCGGGTGCCGCTGACCGCCCGTCAGTACGCGGCCGCGCACCTCGACCCCCGCCACCGAGGCCGCGGCCCTCTCGGCCACGGCTACACCCACGAGAACCTCGAATCCGGCGACCTCTACTACACCTTCCGCGTCTCCGACGATGTCATCGGCGTCAGCCTCGATTCGACGGACCCCGGCGGCCACTACCAGGGCTCGCTCGGCACCTCGCAACTGCGGTGGCTGGAAAGGGTGCTGAAGCACCATCAAGACGAATACGCGCTGGTCTTCAGCCATCACGCGAGCTGGAGCATGGACAACTTCACCCCCGACCCCACGCACCCCGGCGAGAAGCGGCACGGCGGCGCGGAGCTGATCTCGGTCCTCCAGCGCCACAGCAACGTCCTGGCCTGGATCAACGGCCACAGCCACCGCAACCGGATCAGGCCGCGCGGCACCTTCTGGGAGATCTGCACCGCCTCGCACGTGGACTACCCGCAGCTGGCCCGCACCATCGAGATCACGGACAACCGGGACGGCACCCTCTCCCTCTTCACCACCCTCATCGAGTCCGCGGCCCCCTACCGCACCGACTTCGAGGACCTGTCGAGGACCGGACTCGCTTCCCTCTACCGGGAGTTGGGTTTCAACGCCCCCGGATCCGACGCCACCCTCGCTGGCGACCCCACCGACCGGAACACCGAACTGCTGCTGCCCCGGCGCTGACGCGCGTACCCGCCGCCCCTGACCGTACGTCGTGACGCGGCATGGTCAGGGGTGTTGCGGAACTGCGCTTCAGCCGGTCGCCTCCAGCGCGTCCGGTGCGGATACGGCCCGCCCCTCGCAGACGTCGACCATCACCCGCCAGCTGCGGAGGAAGTCGCGGCGGGCCTCGGGCGCGAGGAGGTCGAGCGCCTGGCGCAGCGGCTCCACGCGGGCGCGGGCGCAGCGCTCGACGAGGGGGCGGTACGGCTCTTCGACGCTGACGATCGTGCGCCGCCGGTCGTGCTCGTCCTCCGTGCGGCGTACGAGCGCGCCGCGGCAGAGCTCGTTGACGAGCTGGCTGGTGGTGGTCGCGCCGAGGGCCATCCGTTCGGCGAGCTCCCCGACGGACGCCGGGCCCTCCAGCGCGAGCGAGACCAGCGGCGTCAGATGGCGGTTGGCGAGCCCGGCGCCGGCGAGGAGGGCGCGCAGCTCCTCGGGCACGTCCTCGTCCGGATCGCGCACACGGCGCATGAACCGGGCCGTCAGGCGCATCAGCGCCTTGAGGTCGTCGTCGACGGTCGGTGCGCTCGCGGTGGAATCGACGGCTCCGGAGGCGCGGCCGTCCGGTCCGTCGTCGGAGGTCAACTGGTAAGCCATGGCGTGAAGTTCAACATGTTCGGTGATCCACCGCAAGGCGCTTCGAAGTTCAATCAAATTGGGGCCTCGTGACATACTTTCGTCACCGCGCGCCATGCGCGTGCGCGACCCGGGCCGGACAGCGCCCAGCCGCCCGTGACCTGGCATGAGCGGCCCGACGACACCGTCACGACATAAGGGGGACACTCGTCCATGACCCGCGCACTGATCATCGGCGGCGGTGTCGCCGGCCCCGTCACCGCACTCGCGCTGCGCAAGGCAGGCATCGACTCCACGGTGTACGAGGCGTATCCGCGAGGCGCCGAGGACGTGGGGGCCTTCCTCATGCTCTTCGCCAACGGGGTCGCGGCGCTGCGCAGCGCGGGCGCCCTCGCGGCCGTGGCGGACCGCTCCTTCCCGGCCGAGAGCGTCGAGTTCTACGGCCGGACGGGCGAACTGCTCGGCAAGCGCCCCCTGCGGGGCTCCGGGAAGGACGGGCTCGCCCCGCGCACCATGACGAGGGCCGATCTGCACCGCGCCCTGAGCGAGGAAGCGGAGCGGCAGTCGATATCCGTCGAGTACGGCAAGCGCCTCGTGGACGCCGTCACGACGGCGAGCGGCGGCGTCGTGGCCTCCTTCGACGACGGCAGCCACGCCGAGGGCGACCTGCTCATCGGCGCCGACGGGCTCCACTCCCGCACCCGCACGCTGCTCGACGCGGCCGCGCCCGGCCCCCGGCACGCGGGCCAGAGCACCGTCTGCGGCCGAGTCCCGCACCACCCCGAGGCCGCGCCGCCCGGCACGTACCGCATGACCTTGGGGAACCGGGCGGTCTTCGGCTGCACCACCGCGCCCGACGGCCCGACCTACTGGTTCGCCAACATCCCCGGCCAGGAGCTCTCACGCGACGCGCTCGCCGCCGTCACCCCCGACCAGTGGCGGCGGCGCGTCGTCGACGTCTTCGCCGAGGACGGCACGGCCCCCGCCGGTATCGCCGCCGCCACCGGCACGGACATCGTCGCCTCCAACACCTACGACATCCCCTCCACCCC
>NZ_JBHVHQ010000881.1:0-3515 GCF_042800135.1 Streptomyces sp. NPDC057654
AGCCGGGCCCGCGCCGGGCGCCGGTCCGCGCCCCGGCGGCCCGCACCGTGTCCGGGTTCAGGCCCCCGCTTCCTTCGTGACCAGGGCGATGGCCTCGTCGATGTCGTCCGTGATGTGGAAGAGCTCCAGGTCCCGCTCCGCCGCCTTGCCCTGGGCGATGAGCGTGTGCGTGACCCAGTCGACCAGGCCCTGCCAGTACTCCGTGCCGAAGAGCACGATCGGGAAGCGGGTGACCTTCTTCGTCTGGACGAGGGTGAGCGCCTCGAAGAGCTCGTCCAGGGTGCCCAGTCCGCCGGGCAGCACGACGAATCCGGAAGCGTACTTCACAAACATCGTTTTTCGGACGAAGAAGTACCGAAAATCGACGCCGATATTCACATACGGGTTGAGCCCCTGCTCGAAGGGCAGCTCGATGCCCAGGCCCACGGAGACGCCGCCGGCCTCCGTCGCCCCCTTGTTCGCCGCCTCCATCGCGCCCGGCCCGCCGCCGGTGATCACCGCGAAGCCGGCCTCGACCAGCCCGCGCCCGATCTGCACCCCGGCCTCGTACTCCGCCGAGTCCTTGGGCGTACGCGCCGAGCCGAAGACGCTGATGGCGGGCGGCAGTTCGGCGAGCGCGCCGAAGCCCTCGACGAACTCGGACTGGATGCGCATGACCCGGAACGGGTCCTCGTGCACCCAGTCCGTCGCCCCATGGGTGTCCAGCAAGTGCTGGTCGGTGGTCCCCGGCTGCATCTGGTCCTTCCGGCGCACCACCGGTCCCCGGCGCTGTTCGTGCTGTGCGCGCGCTCCTTCGGGGTTCCCCATACTGTGCTCCCTCTGCTGCGGATCTTTGCAGTTCAGGGTAGGCCCACCGGGGTTTCGCGCACGGGCACTTCGGCGAGCACGGGTACGTCAGCTCGTCAGCCAGGCGCGGAGCCGCTCCTCCGCCTCCAGCACGGCCGCGGCCACGACGTGCTCCTCGCGGGTGTGGGCCAGCTTCGGGTCGCCGGGGCCGTAGTTCACGGCGGGCACGCCGAGCGCCGAGAAGCGCGCGACGTCGGTCCAGCCGTCCTTCGCGGCGACCTCGGCGCCGACCGCGTCGACGAACGCCGCCGCGGCCGGGTGCGCGAGGCCGGGCAGCGCGCCGGGCGCGCTGTCGGTCAGGACGACGTCGAAGCCGTCGAAGACCTCCCGTACGTGCGCGAGGGCCGCGGCCTCGTCGCGGTCGGGCGCGAAGCGGAAGTTGACGATCACGGCGCAGGCGTCGGGGATGACGTTGCCCGCGTTGCCGCCCTCGATCTGCACGGCGTTGAGGCACTCGCGGTAGAGCAGGCCGTCGATCTCCGCGCGCCGCGCCTCGTACGCGGCGAGCCGGTCGAGGACCGGCGCGGCCTTGTGGATGGCGTTGTCGCCGAGCCAGTCGCGCGCGGAGTGGGCGCGCTTGCCGGTCGTCTCCACGCGGACCCGCAGGGTGCCCTTGCAGCCGCCCTCGACCTTGCCGTCGGTGGGCTCCAGCAGCACCGCGAAGTCGCCCGCCAGCCACTCGGGGTGGTGGTCGCCGAGCCGCTTCAGGCCGCTGAGCTCCGCCTCGACCTCCTCGTGGTCGTAGAAGACGAACGTCACGTCGCGGTTGGGGTCCGGCAGCGTGGCGGCGACGCGCAGCTGCACGGCGACGCCGGACTTCATGTCGGAGGTGCCGCAGCCCCAGAGCACGCCGTCGGCGTCGAGCCGCGAGGGCACGTTGTCGGCGATGGGCACGGTGTCGATGTGCCCGGCGAGCAGGACCCGCTCGGCGCGACCCAGGTCCGTACGGGCCACGATCGCGTCGCCGTCGCGCTCGACGCTCAGGTGCGGCAGGGCGCGCAGCGCGTGCTCGATCGCGTCGGCGAGCGCTTTCTCGTCCCCGCTCACGGAGGGGAAGTCGACGAGCTGTGCGGTGAGCGCTGCGGCGTCGAGGGACAGGTCCAGTGCGGCGTGATCCATGCGGCGACTCTAACGGGGCCCCGGCGCTTCCCGCAGGCCCGCCCCAAAGCCGACATAGAGCCTCATCGAGCACAGAAGATTCTTATGTCTCCTCCAGTACCGTATGCGCCATGTCCCGCACCTCCCCCGCACCGCGGGGCCGTCTGCTGCGCCTCGCCGCCGCCTGCGCCGTGCTGCTGGCGCTGGTCGGCTATCTGATCGCCCACTTCATGACGGCCGGGCCGGAGGCGCCGCGCTGCACCGCGTCGGCCGGCGGGAGGGATTTCTCGCTCGACCCGGAGCAAGCCGCGAACGCGTCCACCATCGAGGCCGTCGGCTCCGCGCGCCGGCTGCCGGAGCGGGCGGTGACGATCGCGCTGGCCACCGCGGCGCAGGAGTCGGGGCTGCGCAACGTCAGGCACGGGGACCGGGATTCGGTCGGCCTCTTCCAGCAGCGGCCGTCCCAGGGCTGGGGCACGGCCGCGCAGATCATCGACCCGGTGTACTCGGCGGGGAAGTTCTACGACGATCTCGTCGAGGTGGACGGGTACGAGCGGCTGCCGCTGACCGTGGCGGCGCAGAAGGTGCAGCACAGCGCCTTCCCCGAGGCGTACGAGAAGCACGCGGCGGACGCGGGGCTGCTGGCCGCGGCGCTCACCGGCCGCCCGGCCGCGTCCTTCACCTGCACGACCAGCCCCGCCGACGGCAAGCCGGGCTCCGCGTCGGCGGTGCGGGCGAAGCTGCGGACCGACTTCGGGACGGGGCTGCGGCCGGTCGTGGGGAGCGGGTCCGGCGAAGCGGCGTGTACGGTCACGGTGCCGGTGAAGGGCGGCGGCGAGTCGGCCGAATCGCAGCGCCGGGGGCGGGAGTTGGCGCGGTGGGCGGTGGCGCACGCGCAGGAGCTGCGCATCGCGGGCGTCTCCTTCGGCGGCCGGGAGTGGACGTCGGCGCATTCCGGCGACGGCTGGCGGAAGTCCGCCGACGCGGCCTCCACGGATGTACGAATCGCCACCGCGCAATAGTGCGCGGGGTCCCTCGAAGGCGGTATGCGCGGCACCGCCGAATGAGGTGTGCAACCCGTCGCGGTGACACGTACTCATTCGAGTCAACTCCCTTGCGAATCAAGGGATGTGACGTTTCTGCCGCCATTCCTGGGTCACCGTTTTTGCCCGGTTTTCGGCAGAGCCGATAATGCGATGCATTGCTCATTCTTTACCTTGGGTCACCGCAACCTTCCGGGGACTCACGCGGTAGTCACTGCGTCCGATCGCCGGACAGCAAGCGTCCTTACCTCTCCCGTCGAAGGAGCAACATGTCTCTCCCCCTCACGCGTCGGATCGCCCGGGCCGCGCTTCTGGTCGCGGCGGCAGCTCCCGTGATCGGCGCGGCCGGCGCCGCGAGCGCGGCGGCCCTGCCGAGCACCCCGGCTCTGGGCGGGCTGTCCACCATCGACGGCGCCAACCTCGGCAACGCGGTGGACGGCGCCTCGCAGAAGGCGACCAACGTGGCGGGCGACGCCGGCAGCAAGGCTGCCTCAAGCCCGCCTGACCGTCCGCGTACCGCTCGCGCAG
>NZ_JBHVHQ010000882.1:0-3506 GCF_042800135.1 Streptomyces sp. NPDC057654
GTCGACGCCTATCCGCATCATTCCACTAACAGGTTAGTGAAACGACGTTGGCGTAGTGCGGTGCGAGAGGCAGCGCGGCATGAGAGGCGAGGCGGGACCTATGCAGACCATCGCGTTCCGTATCGACCGGCGCAGCGGCGTCGCCGCCTATCAGCAACTCGTCGACCAGGTCCGCCAGGCGCTGCGACTGGGCATGCTGGAGCCCGGCGACCGGCTGCCGACGGCCAAGGACGTGGTCGCCGCCCTCGCGATCAACCCCCACACCGTGCTCAAGGCATACCGCGAGCTGGAGCGCGAGGGCCTCGTCGAACCGCGCCCCGGCCAGGGCACGTTCGTCAGGCGCTCGCTCTCCCGCCCCGAGTCCGCGCCCGACGCCCCGCTCCGCACGGAACTCGCCGACTGGACGCACCGCGCCCGCGAGGCCGGACTCGACCGCGACGACGTCGCCGCGATGACCGGGGCCGCCCTGGACCAGAGCTACGGCCCGCCCCCGCCGCCACCCGTGCCCGTATCCCTCGCGGGCGCCGGCACCGCGGCCCCGCACCCGGCGTCCTTGGAGGAAGCGACGTGACCGATCCGACCGCCCCCATGGCGCTACGGGCGACGCGGCTCGGCCGGAGGTTCCGGAGCGGCTGGGCGCTGCGCGACTGCGAATTCGAGCTGCCCGCGGGCCGCATCACCGCCCTCGTCGGCCCCAACGGGGCGGGCAAGAGCACACTGCTGCACCTGGCGACCGACCTGCTCCGGCCCACCACCGGCGAGCTGCGGGTCTTCGGCGCGGCCCCCGGCACCGCCGAGGCCCGCGACCGCACGGCCTTCCTCGCCCAGGACAAGCCGCTCTACCCGCGCTTCTCCGTCGCCGACACCCTCCGCTTCGGCCGCGAGTTCAACCGCACCTGGGACCAGGCCACCGCCGAACGCATCGTCCGCGCGGGCGGCATCGGCCTCACCACCCAGGTCGGCACCCTCTCGCAGGGCCAGTGCACCCGCATCGCCCTGGCCCTCGCCCTCGGCAAGCGGCCCGATCTGCTGCTGCTCGACGAGCCGCTCGCCGACCTCGACCCGCTCGTACGCCACGAGGTCATGGGCCTGCTGATGGCCGAGGCCGCCGAACGCGGCATCACCGTCGTGATGTCCTCGCACGTCCTGTCCGAGCTGGAGAACGTCTGCGACCACGTGCTCCTCCTCAAGTACGGCGGCGTCCGCCTCACGGGCGACGCCCAGAAACTGCGTGACGCGCACGCCCTGATCACCGGCCGCGCCCACGACGGCGCGGACGACGGCCTGCCGCCCGAAGTGGACCGCGCCACGGTCGTCGAGACCACCCTCACCGGCCGTCAGGTGACGGCCCTGGTCCGGGAGCCCGACCTCGTCGACCGGCGGTGGGTCACCGAAACCCCCTCCCTGGAAGAGCTGCTGCTCGGCTACCTCCGCGCCCCCGTCCGGCCCGGGTCCTGTACGGCCCCCACGGCCCCCGGCGACCCGGCCGAGGAGGCGGCATGAGGGGAGCCCACTGGCTCGCCTGGCGTCAGCAGCGCACCCTGATCCTCGTCGCGACCCTCACCCTGCTCGCCTGCACGGCGTATGTCTGGTTCCGGCGCACGGAGATGCTGGCGTTCATCGCCGATCAGCACATCACCATCTGCAAGGGCTGGAACGGCGGCTGCGGCACCCAGGCCACCGAGCGCCTGCTGCGCGAGAACAGCGACCCCATCCGCGCCCTCGCCACGCTGAGCATGGTCCTCCCGGCCCTCATCGGCATCTTCTGGGGCGCACCGCTGATCGGCCGCGAACTGGAGAGCGGCACCTTCCGACTGGCGCTCACCCAGGGCATCGGCCCCCTCCGCTGGTTCGCCGCCCGCTTCGGCCTCGCCGCCCTGTACGCGGTCTTCAGCTCCGCGGTCCTCGCGGCCCTCGTCGCCTGGTGGTGGTCGCCGATCGCCAACATGCTCGACGGCCCGTACTGGTACGACGGCTACATCTTCAACGCCACCGGCCCCGCCGCCGTCGCCTGCGCCCTCTTCGGCCTCGCGGCCGGCACCGCGGCCGGCCTGCTGACGCGCCGCCTGCTGCCCGCCATGGGCATCGCCCTGGCCTCGGTCGCGGTGGTGCGCCTCGCCCTGACCTTCTTCCGCGCCGACTGGCTGCCGCCCACGGCCCGGGTCACCCCCGGCATGGTCCCCAAGATCCCGGTCGGCAGCGCCTGGTCCACGGGCCAGTTCGGCTACATCAAGCCGTCCGGAGCCGAGGAGGGGGTCATGAACTGCCCCTTCTCCGGCGCCGAACTGAAGCAGTGCATGGCCGAACACGGCTACATCGCGCGCTTCCACAAGGTGCACCCCAGCAGCGACTTCTGGCCCCTCCAGTGGATCGAGACGGCCATCCTGCTGAGCCTGGCGGTCGCGCTGACCGCCCTCACCATCCGCTGGCTCCGCGCCAGACACGTGTGACAAGCGGTCTTTTTGTCGCCTTTTCCCCTTCCTTCCTTCCCTTCTCCGCCCCTGCCGTCCCTCACCCACGCACACCCGCCGTCCCTCGCCGTCCCCTACGGAGGTCAGACCCGTGGCGTCATCGAAAGCCATGCTCAAAAACCGCACGAGCCTCACGCACAAGGTGCGTTACGCGGTCAGCAACCCGGCCCGCATCGCTCCCTACCTCAAGCGCACCGCCCGCGACAGCTGGCTCCGCGTCAAGCACCCCAACCACGTCGACTACTACCGCGCCGTCATGGCCTCCGACACCAGCCGCAACCCCGAGGCCGCCGTCGGCAGCCAGACCCACGACCGGTGGCTGGCCCTCGGCAAGATGCAGTTCGACTACCTCAGCGAGCACGGGCTGACCCCGGCCCACCGCATGCTCGACATCGGCTGCGGCAACCTCCGCGCGGGCTGGCGCTTCATCGACTACCTCGACTCGGGCCACTACTACGGCATCGACATCTCCCCCGACATCCTCATATCCGCCAAGCAGACCCTGACCACGTACGGGCTCCAGGGCAAGCTCCCGCACCTGACCATCACCCAGAACCTGACCCTGGACTTCCTCCCCGACGACCACTTCGACGTCGTCCACGCGCACAGCGTCTTCTCCCACTCGCCGATCTCCGTCATCGACGAGTGCTTCGCCCACGTCGGCCGCATCCTCGCCCCCGGCGGCTTCTTCGACTTCACCTTCGACCGCACCGAAGGCGCCGAACACCAGGTACTGCGCGAGGACTTCTACTACCGCACCGAGACTCTCATCGCCCTGGCCGAGAAGCACGGCCTCCGCGGTCGCTTCATGGATGACTGGGAGACCCGCAAGCACGGCCAGTCGAAGATCCGCGTCGACCAGCCGAAGTAGTCGACCTGCCGAAGCAACGGTGACGGGCTGACGGGGGCTGACGGGGACTGACGGGGGAGACCAGCGGGTGCCCCGTTATGTTTTTCGCGGTCCTGCAATGGGGCCGCTGGCCTCCGGGCCCGGCATGACTGTTGCCCCCTGTCGAACCCATGACCTGGGGGGTG
>NZ_JBHVHQ010000883.1:0-3501 GCF_042800135.1 Streptomyces sp. NPDC057654
CGGCTGTACTGGCGCCGGGGTCAGATGTCGAAGACCTCGTTGACCAGGGCCACCTGCTCGGCCTGGTGGCGCTTGTTGGAGCCGACCGCCGGCGACGAGCCGTGCGGGCGGGAGACCCGCCGCAGCCGCTCCGGAGCCGGGATGTCCGCGCCGACCGCCAGGTCGAGGTGGTCGATCAGGTTGAGCGCGACGAACGGCCACGCACCCTGGTTCGCCGGCTCCTCCTGGGCCCACACGAACTTCGCCGCGTTGGAGAACCGGGCGATCTCGGCCTGGAGCTCCTCGCCCGGCAGCGGGTAGAGGCGCTCGATGCGGACGATGGCCGTGTCGGTCAGACCGCGCTTGGTCCGCTCCTCGACGAGGTCGTAGTAGACCTTGCCGGAGCAGAAGACGACCTTGCGGACGTCCGCGGCGTTCACCGAGTCGTCGCCGATCACCGGGCGGAAGCTGCCGGTGGTGAACTCCTCCGCCTTGGACGTCGCCGCCTTCAGACGCAGCATCGACTTCGGGGTGAAGACGACCAGCGGCTTGTGGTGCGGGTTGTGCACCTGCCAGCGCAGCAGGTGGAAGTAGTTCGACGGCAGGGTCGGCATGGCGACCGTCATGTTGTTCTGCGCGCAGAGCTGGAGGTACCGCTCGATACGGGCCGAGGAGTGGTCCGGGCCCTGGCCCTCGTAGCCGTGCGGCAGCAGCAGCGTGACCCCGGAGGTCTGGTTCCACTTCTGCTCGGCCGAGGAGATCAGCTCGTCGATGACGGTCTGCGCGCCGTTGGCGAAGTCGCCGAACTGCGCCTCCCACATGACCAGCGCGTCCGGGCGGGTCAGCGAGTAGCCGTACTCGAAGCCCATCGCCGCGTACTCGCTGAGCAGCGAGTCGTAGACGTTGTAACGGGCCTGGTCCTCGGAGAGGTAGAGCAGCGGCGTGTAGTCCTGGCCGGTCTCCCGGTCCACCAGCACCGCGTGGCGCTGGCCGAACGTGCCGCGGCGGGAGTCCTGGCCGGCGAGCCGGACCGGGGTGCCCTCCATCAGCAGCGAGCCGATGGCCAGCGTCTCGCCGGTGCCCCAGTCGATCGTGCCGTCCTCGACCTGCGTCGCCCGGCGCTGCAACTGCGGGAGCAGCCGCGGGTGCACGGTGACCCGGTCGGGGATGTTGACCTGGGACTCGGCGATCCGCTTGAGGACCTCCTGGGAGATCGCGGTCTTCACCGTGACCGGGAACTCCGCCTGCGGCTGCGGGACCTCCGCCGGGGCCGGGGCCGTGGTGGCCTCCCGGACCTCGGTGAAGACCTTCTCCAGCTGCCCCTGGAAGTCCTGGAGCGCCTGCTCGGCCTCTTCCAGCGTGATGTCGCCGCGGCCGATGAGCGACTCGGTGTAGAGCTTGCGCACCGAGCGCTTCTTGTCGATCACGTGGTACATCAGCGGCTGCGTGAACTCGGGGTTGTCGGTCTCGTTGTGACCCCGGCGCCGGTAGCAGATCAGGTCGATCACGACGTCCTTGTTGAACGCCTGGCGGTACTCGAAGGCGAGCCGCGCGACGCGCACCACGGCCTCCGGGTCGTCGCCGTTCACGTGGAAGATCGGCGCCTCGATCATGCGGGCCACGTCGGTGGCGTACATGGAGGAGCGGGCCGACTCCGGCGCGGCGGTGAAGCCGACCTGGTTGTTGATGACGATGTGCACCGTGCCGCCGGTGCGGTAGCCGCGCAGCTGCGACATGTTCAGCGTCTCGGCCACCACGCCCTGGCCCGCGAAGGCCGCGTCGCCGTGCAGCAGCACCGGCAGGACCGTGAAGTCCGTGCCGCCCTTGCCGATGACGTCCTGCTTGGCGCGGGAGATGCCCTCGACCACCGGGTCGACGGTCTCCAGGTGCGAGGGGTTGGCGGCCAGCGAGACCTGGATCTGCTCGCCGTCCAGACCGGTGAAGGTGCCCTCGGCGCCCAGGTGGTACTTCACGTCGCCGGAGCCGTGCATCGACTTCGGGTCGAGGTTGCCCTCGAACTCGCGGAAGATCTGCGCGTACGACTTGCCGACGATGTTCGCGAGGACGTTGAGCCGGCCGCGGTGGGCCATGCCGATGACGACCTCGTCCAGGCGCGACTCGGCGGCCGAGTCGATGACCGCGTCGAGCAGCGGGATGACGGACTCGCCGCCCTCCAGCGAGAACCGCTTCTGGCCGACGTACTTGGTCTGGAGGAACGTCTCGAACGCCTCGGCGGCGTTCAGCCGGCGCAGGATGCGCAGCTGCTCATCGCGCTCGGGCTTGGAGTGACCGCGCTCCACGCGGTCCTGGATCCACTTGCGCTCCTTCGGGTCCTGGATGTGCATGAACTCGATGCCGGTGGTGCGGCAGTACGAGTCGCGGAGCACGCCCAGGATGTCGCGCAGCTTCATCATCGACTTGCCGGCGAAGCCGCCGACGGCGAACTCGCGCTCCAGGTCCCACAGCGTCAGCCCGTGCTCGATGATGTCGAGGTCCGGGTGCTTGCGCTGGCGGTACTCCAGCGGGTCGGTGTCGGCCATGACGTGGCCGCGGACCCGGTAGGAGTGGATCAGGTCGAAGACGCGCGCGGCCTTGGTGACGTCGTTCTCGTGCGAGACGTCGATGTCGCGGAGCCAGCGGACCGGCTCGTACGGGATGCGCAGCGCCTTGAAGATCTCGTCGAAGAACTCGTTCTCGCCGAGCAGCAGCTGGTTCATGATCCGCAGGAACTCGCCGGAGGCGGCGCCCTGGATCACCCGGTGGTCGTACGTCGAGGTCAGCGTCATGACCTTGGAGATGCCCAGCTTGTTCAGGGCGTCCTGGGAGGTGCCCTGGAACTCGGCGGGGTAGTCCATCGCGCCGACGCCGAGGATCAGGCCCTGGCCGGGCATGAGCCGCGGCACGGAGTGCACGGTGCCGATGCCGCCGGGGTTGGTCAGCGACGCGGTGACGCCGGTGAAGTCGTCCATCGTCAGCTTGTTCGCACGGGCGCGGCGGACGATGTCCTCGTACGCCTGCCAGAACTCGAAGAAGTTGAGCGTCTCCGCCTTCTTGATCCCCGCGACCACGAGCTGGCGGTCGCCGTTGGGCTTGACCAGGTCGATGGCGAGACCGAGGTTGACGTGCTCGGGCTTGACGAGGGTCGGCTTGCCGTCCTTCTCCGCGAAGGAGTGGTTCATCGACGGCATCAGCTTCAGCGCCTGCACCATGGCGTAGCCGATGAGGTGCGTGAAGGAGACCTTGCCACCGCGCGCGCGCTTGAGGTGGTTGTTGATCACGATGCGGTTGTCGAAGAGCAGCTTCACCGGGACCGCGCGCACGGACGTGGCCGTGGGCAGCTCCAGCGAGGCGTTCATGTTCTTCGCGACCGCCGCGGCGGGACCCCGCAGCGGGACGTACTCGGTGCCCTCGGGGGCCGCTGCCGCGGGCTTCGCGGCGGGCTTCGCCGGGGCCGCGGCCGGAGCGGGCTTGGCGGCCGCGCTCGGGGCGGCTGCCGGAGCCGCCGGGGCCGCGGGAGCGGCC
>NZ_JBHVHQ010000884.1:0-3499 GCF_042800135.1 Streptomyces sp. NPDC057654
CCCCGGCGGAAAGAGCCCCTGCCCGATGACGGAGTCGAAGGCGGCCCGTACGCGCTCCTCGTGCCCCTCGCGAGCCCGCGCGATCTCGTCCGCGGTGAGAACGCGCGACGGGTGAGCCTCCTGCCAGCCGGCCAGCGCGTCACTGAAGACGCGCTGGCCTTGTTCCCTGGCCACCTGCCAGGTGGACTCGCGGAGGATCCGCGCGCTCAGCTGCTCCTGCCCAGTCAGCACCCGCAGGGCCTCGTGGAAGGCCCTCATCCGGCCGCCGCGTCCGCCGGTACCGAACTCGGCGTCCTCGAAGTGGTCGCCGTACAGGCCGAGGGCGTCACGGGTCAGGCCCGCACGCACGCTGTCGCGGACGCCGGGGGTCACGGAAGCGCCCGTGAGATCGCCGAGGCGCGGGGAGGACACGGCGTTCCCGCCGTGCTGCTCCTGCCAGGATTCCAGTGCCTCGCCGGACCGCTCCATGGCGTCGTGCACGAGGTGCTCACGGATCGCCTGATGGGCGACGCGCTCCGGCAGTCCGCCGAGCACCGTGTCGGCCTGCTCGTACCAGGCGCCCAGGCGCCTGGTCTGCGTCCGGGCGCTGTCGCCTACGGAGATGTCGTCGAACACACCGCGGTACGCCTCGTCCAGCGTGCTTCGCGCCTCGGCCCGCAGCGAGTCCCAGCTCTCCGGGGCGAGGCGCAGGCCGCTCGCGTCGAACCGCGGACGTCCCACCGCACCGGGACCGGCCGCCGCCCCCTCGCGCGCCTCGGCCTCGAACGCGGCGAACTGGGCATGAGCGTGGGCGTCGAGGTGCTCCTGGGGCTGCTCCGCGATGTCCCTCAGACGTTGCTCGACGTGCTCCCTCGCCTGCTCGTAGGCGACGCGCGCGGCCAGCGCCTGCTTCGCCCACCCGAGCGTCTGGCTCCACTTCCGCGCGCCGAGGTCCAGGGTGTCCCGCAGGTTGTCGCGGAGGCCGGGGCCGACGGGCAGTGTCTGCTCCACGGCGCTGGAGAGACGTTCTTCAAGCAGGGGCCGCACATGAGCCGCCGCCGCCTCGAAGGCCGGGTCCCGCCCCTCGCCGTGGCGCCCGGACGCGGTCAGCGCGTCGTCGGCGCCGCCCCGCGCACGGCCCAGCGCCTTCTGCCGCACGCCCTCGCGGAGGAACGCGTCGGCCAGATGCTGTCCCCTGTCGGGGGCACTGATCTTGTCGAGAGCCTCCTGCGCATCGCCCAGGACGGCGTCGACGGTCTGGCGCGCGCGGTCCAGGACCATCTGCCGCACCCCCTCACGGGTGAACGTGTCGGCCAGTCTCCCCGGCACGTCCTGGGCGTCGTCGGCCCCGGTGAACGCCTCCCGGGCACGGTCGTCGAGAGTGCGCCGGCGTACCTGGTCCCGGAGGCCCTCGGGGACCCGCTGCCCTTCGGGCCCTGCCGCCCAGGCGCGGTAGGCGGCGTTGAAGGCGAGCCGCTGCTCGTCGGAGAGCGCGAACGGGCCTTCCTGCGGCGCCGTCTGCCCGACCACCCCGTCCTGGGCGGCGATCGCCTCGGCGGACGCCTGCTCATCGCCGAAGTCCTTGGCCGCCTGCTCCATTTCGGCGTCGTACGTGCCGTAGATCCGGACCTGCTCGTCCTGCCACGCGGCGTTCCGCCAGTCGTCGGCGCCGATGTGCGAGGGGGCCGGTACGAGCTCGGGCCGCCGTCCGGTGGTGTCCTGGCTCCGCCACGCCTCCGCCTGCTCCGCGGCCTTCTCCGCCTGCCGGGCCGCTACGTAGGCGTCGCGCAGCTCGTCGGTCCGGTCCGCCATCCACTTATGCGTCCCGGGCAGCTCCGCCACCGTCCCGGCCGCCGTCGACTCGGCGAGAGCGGCGAAGTCCTGGTAGGCGAGGTCTCGGTCGCGACCGGCCTGCCGCAAGGCGGCAAGTTGCTGTTCGAAGTCCGCGGACAGCCCGTCCCAGGCGCGCGGCCCCATCCCGCGCAAACCCTCGGTGAACTCCTCAAGGAGAGCCTGGCGCTCCTTCTTGTACCAGCTGATCGCCTCCGGGTGCCAGCCGTCCGGAGAGGCGGAATCCGCGATCCGCTTCAGCCGCTGGTCGAAGTGACCGCCGGTGCGGGCCTGCGCCATAAGGTCCAGTGCGTTGCGCCGGAGGTCCTGGCCGAGACGGTCCCGCTCCCCCTGGACCCGCTGCGCGGCATCGTTCGCGGCCTGGTCCTGCTCATCCCGTTCCTGTCCCTGGACGCCGTCGTGGGCCCGGCCCGGTGCCTGGGCCTGGGGCTGGGCCTGGGCATGGGCATGGGCGTCGTCGTGGGCCGTCTGCTCGGCGGCGGGCTGCCGCGCTTCGGCGGTGTCCTGACCCGCCGCGTTCCAGCCCTCGACGAAATCCTGCTCCATCCGGCCCACTTGGCGCCGGTACCAGTTGATGGCCTGGTAGTCCCCCCGCACGGTGCCCAGGGCGATGTTCGAGGCGCCGTCGTCGCCGTACAGCCGGGTGGCCGACTCGAACGCCGACTTCGCCGCGTGGTCGGCGCTCCAGTCCTGGTACGCCTGCTCGAAGCGCGTACGGAAGTCCGTGACGACCTCGCCCAGCGGGCCGTTCTCCGCGTCCAGCCGACCGTCGTTCCCCGCTTCCTGCCGCGTCCCGGCCTCGGCGACCCGTGGCACCGCGGCGGCCATGAACTCGTCCTCAAGTTCCTGGGCCCGAGGGCTCTCCGAGAACCACTGTCCGCGGAAGGAAGGCCCCGACCACGTCACCGGTTCGACGTACTCCTCGAAAGCCTTCTGGGCCAGCTCATGGGCGAACCGTTCCTGCTGCGCTGCCTCGACCTGGTCGCCGATCTGCCCGGTCAGCTCGTCGAGGCCGGTGTTCTGCCCCTGACCCATCGAAGCGTCGGCGAACCACTCGCGGACCTTGTCCGCCGGACCGGTCAGGCCGGCGAGGTCGGGGCGGGTTCCCAGGAACGCATCGAATCTGCGGTATGCCTCGTCCCGCCGGGCGGCGGACGTACGCATGTCGTCCAGCGCGACCGCGGTCTCGGTCTGGACTGGCGAGGGGCCCTGTGCCTGCCCCTGTCCCTGTTCCTGTCCTCGCTCCTGCCCCTGCCCCTGCTCCTGCCCCTGTTCCTGTTGCCCCCCGAAGTCCGACGCGGTCTCGTCGGCGTGCGTCTGGGCGGCGACGGGTGCGGCCTCCGGCTCGCCCGTCCCGGACCCGGCCGCCTCGTGCTCCCGCGCCTCGTCGGACGTGTGCCCGTCGGACACGGGCCGTTCCATCCGGCCCGCGGGCTCCTCCGGAGCATCCTCCACTGTCGGCGGCCGGTAACCCCGCCGGTCGCCCGATGCGGAAGCCCCCTCTGCGGCGGGCGCCTCGCCGGCGGCGCCCGACAGCGCCTCCGCCTTCTGCCGCGCCTCGTTCGCGAGCGCCTCGTAGGCGGCCCGGCCGCTGGTGGCGACCGGCTCCTGGGGAAGCTCCTGGGGGCGCTCCTGAGGCGACTCGGGTTTCCGCTCAGCCATCCTGAGC
>NZ_JBHVHQ010000885.1:0-3495 GCF_042800135.1 Streptomyces sp. NPDC057654
GTCGCGCTGAGCGGCGTGCTGAGGGCCGGGGCCGCCTGCCGCGTCGTCGGACCGGACCGCCCCGCGGAGGCGACCATCGCCGCGCTGCGCGGCGTACGGCCCGCGGCGGTGGTCTGCACGGCGGACACCGTTCCGGCGGTTCCGGCGGACATCGCGGTTCCGGTCGTCTTCCTTGATGACACGTCAGAAACCAATGAGGTTAAGGTGCGTGGGGGTGGGCGCTTCCCGCTGCCCGGACATCCGGCACTGATCCTCGACACCTCCGTGCCCGGCGTCGCCATGGGCGCCGTCATCGAGCACCGGGCCCTGGCCCAGCACATCGCGTCCTGCGCGCGGGCCCACCCGGCGCTCGCGGGCGTGACGCTGCTGGACGCCCGCGCGCCCTTCCGGTCCCTGGCGGTTCCGCTGCTCGCGGCGCTGAGCTCCGGAGGGGACGTACGACTCACCGCGCCGGACGAGCCGCTGTGGCCGGCCGGACAGCCGGATGACCCGGACGCGGCGGCGCCGATCGCCGTGACCACCCGCGCCCGCCTCTCATCGCTGCCCGGTCCGGTGGGGGAGGTCCTGGTGGCGGAGACGGGCGAGCCGGTCGCCGCCGACGACGTACGGCAGTGGTGCGGCCGGCACCCCGAGGCCGCGCTGGTGAGCCGTCATGGGGCGGCGGAGTCGGCGGACGCCTGGCTGGACCGCCGGATCGAGTCGGCGGCCGACGTGCCCGCGCGGCTCCCCGCCGGCCGCCCGCTCCCGAACACACGCGCCTACGTGCTCGACGGCTTCCTCCGCCCGGTCCCGCCGGGCGGCGTGGGCGATCTGTACGTGGCGGGCGCCACCCTGGCCCGCGGCTATCTGGGCCAACCGGCCCCGACCGGCGAGAAGTTCGTCGCGTGCCCCTTCGGCCGGGCCGGGGAGCGGATGCTGCGTACGGACGTACGGGCGACGTGGACCCGTGAGGGCCTGCTCACGGTCCTCGACAGCGGACGGGGGAGGAAGGCGACCGCGCGGGCGCGCGGCGCCGGTACGTGGAACGCGGACCTGGAGGTCCTGCTGCCGCTGCGGGTGGCGGGCAGCCGGCCCCCGCTGTTCTGCGTGCACTGGGGCACCGGTCTGAGCTGGGGCTACGCGGCGCTGCTGCGGCATCTGCCGGCCGACCAGCCGCTGTACGGGGTACAGGCGCGCGGACTGGCGTGGTCGGAACCGCTGCCGCAGAGCATCGAGGAGATGGCGGACGACTACATCGAGCAGATCCGCACCGTCCAGCCCTCGGGCCCCTACCACCTGATCGGCTGGTCGTTCGGCGGCATGGTCGCCCACGCGATCGCCACCCGGCTCCAGGCCGCCGGCGAGGAGGTCGCGCTGCTGAGCGTGATGGACGCGACCCCCGGCAGCGGCGCGGTCATCAAGGGATGGGACGGGCAGGAGGCCCCCACGCGGCGCGACCTGGACGACATCACCCGGGAGTCCTTCGGCGAGGACGGGCACATGGACCTCAGCGACCAGCTGCTGGCCAACATCCAGGAGGTGCGCTTCAATACATCCCGTATCGGACAGGATTACGCGCCCGCTGTCTTCCACGGCGATCTGCTGCTCTTCCTGGCGACGATCGACCGGACCCACTCGCTGGCGGACGGCGTGCGGGGCTGGCGGCAATTCATCGACGGAGAAGTGCGGCTGTGCGAGGTCGCCAGCGATCACATCGGCATGCTGCAACCCGTTCCCGCGTCGTATATCGGACGCACGCTCGCGGAGAAAATTCAGAGCGTGGGCGAAAGGGAAAAGGGCTGACGCCGGGGCGGGAAGTACACCGCCCGTAGAAGAGAACGGAAACCCGGAAGACGGACCGGGCGGCCGTCCCGTCGGCGGCGGGGCGGCCGGAGCGGAGAATTCCCCGAGCGGGGGTGGTCCTCGGTGAGTACCGAAGAAATCACGACCGTCGTGATCGGCGATGTCGCGCTGATCGTCGTCGTCTCGTGGCTGCTGGGCGCGGCGGCGCGCCGGTGCGGGCAGCCCGCGGTCATCGGCCACATCGTGGCGGGCATCGCCATGGGGCCGACCCTGCTCGGGCGGCTGCCCGGCGATCCGACCGAACGGCTCTTCCCGTCGGAGGTGCTGCCCTTCCTCTCCGTGCTGTCCCAGATCGCCATCGTGCTCTTCATGTTCGTGGCCGGGTACGAGATCGACGCGCGGCAGTTGCGCGGGGGCGGCAGGGCCGCGGCGACGGTGGCGGTGTCCGCGCTGCTGATCCCCGCCGGGCTGAGCGCCGGCGCGGTGGGGCTCTTCCACGGCACGTTCGCGGCGGTCGACCCGAGCCGCGCGGACGGCCGGCCGTTCGTGCTGTTCATGATGGTGGCGACCTCGATCACCGCGCTTCCGGTGCTGGTGGCGATCGTCCGCGAGCGGCGGCTGACCGGGACTGCCGAGGGCACGGTGGCGACGACCGCCGCCGGGCTGATGGACGTGATGGCGTGGCTGGTGCTGGCGGCGGCGCTCGCCGGCACCGGGCACGCGCCGGACCTGGCGTGGCAGGTGTCGCTGGCGCTGCTCGCCGTGTTCACGGCGGGCATGTTCCTGGTCGTACGGCCACTGCTCGGCTGGTGGCTCGGGCATTTCCGCGTCGCGGTGGCACACCAGGTCACGGTGGCGCTCGCGCTCGCCCTCGGCAGCGCCTGGGTCACGGCTTCGCTGGGGCTGCACCCGGTGTTCGGCGGTCTGCTCGCGGGGCTGACGATGCCGCGCCGGGAGGGCGCGCCGGACCCGGACGTGCTCCGGCCGATGGAGCAGAGCGCCGGTCTGCTGCTGCCGCTGTTCTTCGTCACGACGGGGCTGTCGTTCAACATCGGCTCGCTGGACGGGAGCGGCGGCGTCCTGCTGGTGCTGATCCTGTCCATCGCCATCCTCGGGAAGATCGTCCCGGCCTACGCGGCCGCGCGCGTCAGCGGGCTCGAACCGCGGCCCTCGGCGCGAGTGGCGGCCTTGGTGAACACCCGCGGACTCACCGAACTGATCGTGCTCAATGTCGCGTTGGAAGCCGATGTCATCGGCCGGGAACTCTTCACCGTCCTCGTTCTCATGGCACTCGTCACCACCCTCATGACGGGGCCCTTGCTGTCCCGTATCGGACCGAGGGAACAGGCGCCGACAAAAGAGAAACAAATACAACGGTCCGAGCGCTCCTGAACGAATATTGTCCACCCCCTGAGTTTTTTTGCTTGACACTTTCTCAGGAGAAATTCATAATCCAATGAAGGTGGACTCCGGTAATGAGTGAAGTGATTCATTCCGGGAAGTGATTCATTCCGCCGGAGCGGATGGGGGAGATGGCCTTGACGAATTCTGAGCACTTCGACGCCGTGGTGGTCGGCGGCGGGCCCGCGGGATCGACGCTGGCCGCACTTCTGGCGCTGCGGGGCCATCGGGTTCTGGTCCTGGAGAAGGAGTTCTTCCCCCGCCACCAGATAGGCGAATCGCTGCTGCCGTCCACCGTGCACGGGGTATGCC
>NZ_JBHVHQ010000886.1:0-3487 GCF_042800135.1 Streptomyces sp. NPDC057654
GTCCTGTGGTTTCTTGTGCGGGCCCCGGCGAGGATCACCGGCCGGAGCCTGCTGCGGCTCCGGAGTCTCCGCGCTCTGAGGAGCGGGATCGGCAACCCGGCGTGGACGGGGACGAGGCGTCGGAGCCGGAGTCTGCTGCGGCGAAGGAGCCGGTGCAGGAGCCGACGTCCGCGGAACCTGGGTCCGCGGGGCGGGCGTAGCCGGAGGCTGATCGGGAACCGGAGCGGTCACAGGGCGGGGAGTCGGCGTTCCGGCTCTCAACTGCCGCGGAGCCCGGGCGTCCTGAGCGGAGCGTGTCGGACGTGTGCTCGGTGGGGCCGGCTGCCCGGGAGCAGGAGCGGAACCAGGAGTAGCGCCGCCGCTGAAGCTCTGTGGCGCAGCCTGCTGATTTCGCGGGGCGGGCGTCTGGTGCGGTGTCGGCCTCGACGCCTGTGGCGATCTCGGCTGGCGCTCTGCCGGCGTCCGATCCGGAGTCCTGGCACCAGGCGTAGCCGGAGGCTGATCCGGAACCGGGGCGACCAGAGGACGGGGAGCCGGTGTTCCGGCTCCCAACTGCTTCGGGGCCCGGCTGTCTTGAGCGGAGCGTGTCGGACGTGTGCTCGGTGGGGCCGGCTGCCCGGAAGCAGGAACGGGGACGGGTCCAGGAGGAGCGCCGTCGTTGAAGCGCTGTGGTGCGGCCTGCTGATTCCCGCCCGAAGAGCTCTGCTGGCTCGGGGCGCCCATGCCGAACTGCGTCTGACCCGTCTGGCCGGCGACGGCCTTTCTGCTGGTAGGGGCAGAACCAGTGTTGCCGGCACTGTGCTGTCCCCGGGCGGTGCCGCGAGAGCTTGGCGGGTGCGTGGACGAGGCCAGAACTTCGCCGACGATGACCTTGTCGTCGTCCGAGGCGTACCCGAGATTCGACAGGCCGCCCTGGTTGCTCAGAGCCTGTGCCGTCTGTTTGTCCGAGTGCGAGCTGCCTGCTGTGCCGGTAGTCAGTTGCAGCGGACCGCCCTTGTCGCCGGGGCTGTCGCCCTGGGCAGACGCGGCCAGAGCGCCAGCAGGACCGCTGCCTCCCGCAGGACCACCGTCCAGCGCCGGGCTGTCCGGATCATCTGGACCACCCCTGCCGCCGCCCTCCAGGGCCAGCGGCCGCTTGCCGGTAGTCAGAGCCGTGGCGTCGCCGTTCGTGCCGCCGGCGTTCGTCGACGCCGTCTTGTCCGCTGGCTTGTCCGTGTTCGGAGACGTCGGGCCGCTGGGCTTGCTGTTGAATCCGTTGGCGAGCTTGTTGCCCAGGGCCATACCCGCACCGGCCCCTGCACCTGCGGCCAGAGCAGGCATCAGTCCGCCCTTGTCCGGCTTCGGCACGGTGTTGGTCTCCAGGAACTTGTCCACGAGCTTGGTGATCACCTCGTCCATCGCCTGCAGCACCGTCTTGCGGACCCGCAGCAGGGCGAAGGTGGTGCCCATGATCAGCAGCGACGAGATGAGTGTCAGGATCACTACGATGATGCCGCCGAGCGCGGGGCTGCCCCACAGGCCGCCCGGGCTCATGAGGCTCGACAGAGGGCCTGCCATGATGTCCGGGACCGAGATCAGGAACTCCGAGACGAACTGGTAGATGAACAGCGTGACGAGGACCTCCAGGATCAGTGCCATGGAGTAGATGATCACCTTGGCGATCGCGGCCATCGCGCCCAGCGTCGCGAACGGTACGGCTGCCACGAGGCCGAAGGTTCTCTTGATCGCGCCGGCCAGCATGCCGATGGCGTACCAGAAGCCGAGCAGGACGATGGAGCCCAAGACCGTGGCTGCGTTGGACCAGTACATAAATTTCGCCGGCCCCGTGCCCACCTGGCTGACGGTCATGTGGTTCTCGCGGGTGAACCCGCTGGTGGCGTTGTTCGACGAGTACATGGTCAGTGAACTGGGGCTGAACCCGGTGTTGAGGTAGTTGTACGCCGCGAGGGGGGACAGGTTGCATGAGGACGGCTTTTTGCCCACGGTGAAGCCGCAGTCGTTCTTCTTCCCGGTCGTCGTGAAGACCGTCGAGTCCTTGCTGGGGCGGGAGGAGGTCAGGCCTGTGCCGTCGGTCGAGATCACCGGGTGATCTGCTGGCTTCGGCCCCTTTTCCTCACCGAACCCTTCCACGTCGCCGTAGCTGTTCTTGTCGACGAACCAGCTCTTCTTGACGTCCGCCTTCTCGTCCAGTCGCGTGATCGAGCTCTTGATGCCCGATTCGAAGTCGGAGGCTGCGATCTCGTGGCTGGCGATGTACTTGCCGATGATCCCGAAGGTCGAGAACACCGCCTTGAAGTCGTCCGACGCGCTGGTGCCGACGGAGACGGTGCCGTCCTTCCAGGCCGACTCGGCGTCGTTGGCCTTCGTGCCGATGCCGATGCCGTTGAACGTCGCTCCGTGGGACTGCTTGTTGATCGCCAACGCGCTCGTGCGCACCGACATCATGGCGTCGGAGCTGGCCTGGTCGCCGTTCCAGGAGACAGTGGCCTGGTCCGGGATTCCGAGGCGGTCGTGCATCATCCACGCCTCGAAGTCGACGTAGGTGCTCAGTACGACGCGCGTCGGCCCCGCGTGCTGGCCGAGAACCGAGTTGTCGAACTTGTCGAGCACGCTGGTGTACATCGACCCGATGAGCGGCAGGCCGACGCCGATGAAGACGACACGCACGAAGAGCTTCTTGATCGCCGAGCCGCGGTCCATCTTCTTGAGCATGACCAGGCCGATGAGCAGGAAGCCGATGAAGATCGGCACCAGCACTTGCCATGAGATGTCGACGAGCAGGCCGTACCAGCCGCTGATCCAGTGCTGGAGGCCCGAGAGCGCGCCGCCTCCGGTGTCACCTCCCGTCATCCCGTCGGCGAAGGTCGGATTGACCGCCTTGACCGCTTGGTAGAACCACATGAAGGGGTTGATGAGCTTCAGGAACTGGAGGATGAGGTAGAACAGGGTGCCGACCGCCAGGGCCAGGGCGTAGAGGACCCAGATGACGGAGCCTCCTATCACGCTCACGATCTGCCCGCCGATGCCCGAGGACATCGTGTCCAGGCCGAGGTCAGCGTTGGCCGCCCCGAAGTGCGCGTAGTCGAGCATGCCCGAGTACTTCGCGTGGCCCTTGTCGTCTTTCGCTGCCAGGGTCTCATACGTGACGGTCTGCGAGGATCCTGATACCTCAGCGAAGAACCAGCCCACGATGTTGCCCAGGCTGAAATCCGGGTCGGCGTAGCCGAGCATGGAACCGCCCGAAGCAGGGCTGCCCGTGACCGGCTTCCAGTTCTTGTGCATGCCCTTGTCGTTCGACGGCGAGTTCTTCTCGCTGAAGTACGAGCTCGCGTTCGAGGCCAGCTGGTAGAGGCTGTAGTTGTCGCGCTCCTTTTTGTCCTCCGCGGACGCCGGCGAAGAGGTCACCGTCATGAGGACCGGCACGAACAGGGCGGCCAGGAGCACGAGGACGAGCCCGCGCGTGAGCCGGCCCCGGCCGGCCCTGGCA
>NZ_JBHVHQ010000887.1:0-3485 GCF_042800135.1 Streptomyces sp. NPDC057654
GAGTCATCACCGTCATCGAGGCGCTGCGCGCCTTCGACATCGTCTATGCCGTGAATCAGGGCCGCAACGGACTGGAACTGCTCTCCGTGCTCGTCACCGACAACATCATCGGCGAGGCGAGCCGCATCGGCTTCGGCTCCGCCATCGCCGTCGTCCTGCTCGTCGTGTCCCTGGGATTCATCGTGACGTATCTGGTCCAGGAGCTGAGAGGGGAGAAACGCCGATGACCACCCCCGCCCTCTTCCGCGCCCGGCCGGGCCGCCTGGGCCTGCACGCCTTCCTCCTCACCGTGTCACTGGTCTTCCTGGCGCCCTTGCTGCTGGCTGTCTACGCCTCACTGCGCCCCTACGAGGAAACCGCCGAACACGGCTATTTCTCGCTGCCCCGCCATCTGTCCTTCGACTACTACCGCCAGGCGTTCAGCGACTCGGGGATGAGCAAGTACTTCGCCAACTCACTGATCATCGCGGTCCCCGGCGTCCTCGTCACCCTCTTCCTGGCCTCCTTCGTGGCCTTCGCCGTCTCCCGCCTCCGCCTGCGCGGCGCGACCTTCCTGCTCATCGTCTTCACCGCCGGAAACCTGCTCCCGCAACAAGTCATCGTCACCCCCCTCTACGTACTCTTCAACCGCATCCCCCTCCCGTACTGGATGTCCGACTCCCTCACGATGTACGACTCCTACTGGGCCGTCATCGCCGTGCACATCGGCTTCCAACTGGGCTTCTGCGTCTTCGTCCTCGCCAATTTCATGCGCACCCTCCCCACCGAGATCCTGGAAGCGGCAGTAGTCGACGGCGCCGGCGTCTGGACCCAGTACTGGCGCATCACCCTCCCCCTCTGCCGCCCCGCCCTGGCGGCCCTCGGCACCCTCCAATTCACCTGGATGTACAACGACTTCCTCTGGGCCCTCGTCTTCATCTCCAACGGCGACAAGCTCCCCGTAACCTCAGCCCTCAACAACCTCCGCGGCCAATTCTTCACCGACTACAACTTGCTGGCGGCGGGCTCCGTACTCGTCGCCCTCCCGACGGTCCTCGTATTCCTGCTGCTGCAACGCCATTTCATCGCGGGGCTGACGTTGGGGGCCGGCAAGGGGTAGCCGGCCGAGGGGACGCCCGTCACCGAACCTCGTCTCATCCGAGGTGGCGCGATCGCCGCGCTCGAAGACCCTGACGGTCCCGTCGCCCGACGTGTGGTCCAGTTCGTGGAAGACGTCGACGTCCGCATGCCGACTCCTGATGAGATGGAGCAACTTGCGATCCCGGCCGGCGTTCCGCTCGCGCGCGTCATTCGTACCGCTTACGACGCCGAGGGCAAGGCGCTTGAGTTGCTTGACTCCCTGGTGCCGTGTGACCGGCACGTCTTTCGGTACGTCATCGACGTTTCCTAGCTGATCAGTTTCTTGCACGCTCACTGCACCGTCGCTGCCGTGCCGCCACATCACTACGGGGTAGGGGCCAGGCTCGGCGTGCGCGTAGACGTCGAGGCGGGGCACATCGCATCGCTGCCGTCTGAAGCCGCCCGTGGATCGTCCGTCGGGTGCCCATGTGAGACTGGCACGATGATGTCCCATCTGATCGCGGTAATCGGCAGCAGTCCCGGAGTTGGCAAATCGACCCTGTGCGGCGGGCTCACGCGTTGGCTTCGGGGTGCCGGTGCGAGTGTTGACCATTTTCAGGAAGCCGACATTCTCACACGGCCCGCCTTCGGGGCTGTGGCGGAGGAGTTCGCCGGGGGAGCCGGCAGTGTGCGGCCCGGGACGTTGGTGGAGGCGACGCGGGCGTATGTGGCGCAGGCTCGGGCCGAGGGGGTGGAGGTGCTGGTGACGGATGCGTTGATTCCGTTCGTGCCGTCCCTGGTCGCCTGGGGACACGAGGAGCCGGCGATCTCCGCGGTCGTACGCGACTTGGTGGAGGCGGTCGAGCCGACGAGGGTGACCGTGGTGTACCTGCGCGACGACCCGGACACGGCGCTCCGGCGGGCGGTCGACCGGGAAGGGCCCGAGTGGGCGGACTGGTTCGTCGGACGGCTCGCCGGGTCGCCCGGTACGTCCTCCGTGGACAGCCTGGAGGCAGCGGCCGAACACCTTCGCCGCGAGGCGGAACTGACGCTGCGGCTGCTGGCGGCGACGCCGTGGTCCGTGGTGACCGTGGACGTCGGGGAACGTTCCGCCGCCGAGGTCGAGGAGTGCGCCCGGCGCGAACTCGCCGGACCGGTCGGTAGGTAACCCGCGGCGCGTCGCCCACCGGTGTGCGCCCCCGCGCACATACCGGCGCTCGACCCGCTGCCGTGTGCCCCCGTGCCACCCCTTCGTCCCTCCATCCGCAGCGCCGCTCGCACGCGTTTTCGTGGCAAGGTGTTCCGGGAAATTCACTGGGGGCTACGGAAAAGGGGGCACCGTGATCGTTTGGCTGAACGGTCCGCTCGGTGCGGGAAAGACCCGTACGGCGCGAGAACTGGTGAGTCTGATTCCGGGCAGTACTCTCTACGACCCCGGCGTGATCGGCGGACTTCTCCACTCGCTGCTGCCGCCGCAGCGGATCGCCGACGCCGTCGCCGTCGACTATCAGGACCTGCCGGACCTGCCCATTTGGCGGCGGCTCGTCATCGACGGCGCCGCCGCCCTGCTCGCCGAGGTCGGCGGCGTATTGGTGGTGCCGATGACGCTGCTCCGGCAGGAGCACCGCGACGAGATATTCGGCGGACTCGCCGCTCGCCGCATTCCCGTCAGGCATGTGCTGTTGTCACCCGACGAAACGATCCTGCGGTCCCATGTCCTGAACCGTGCGGAATTCCGGCCCCATTCCGCGATGAACGCGATGAACGCGGGGAGCGCGGTGAACACGGCGAACGCAGCGAACGCAGTGAACACAGTGAGCGCGGTGAACGCCAACAGCACCGGGAACGCGGTGAGCACGGACACGAAACAATGCGCGCTCGACCATCTTGCGCGCTATCGCGAAGCTCTCCCATGGCTCGGCGCCGACGCCTACGCGCTCGACACCAGCTCCCTCACCCCCCGCCAGGCCGCCGAGCGGATAGCCGACGCCATACGGACCGGCGCGGCCGGCTGCTGCGAGATCGTGCAGACCCCGGAGCCGAGGGCCGAGACGACCGCCGCCGGGGTGCTGCTCTTCGACGAGGACGACCGCGTCCTCCTGGTCGACCCCACGTACAAGCCGGGCTGGGAGTTCCCCGGCGGCGTCGTGGAACCCGGAGAGCCGCCCGCCCGCGCCGGCATGCGCGAGGTCGCCGAGGAACTGGGCCTCGAACTCGCCGACGTCCCCCGGCTGCTCGTACTCGACTGGGAACCGCCCCGCGCCCCCGCCTTCGGCGGCCTGCGCCTCCTCTTCGACGGCGGCCTGCTGACCCGCGACGCGGCGGACCGGCTCCTGCTGCCCTGCGCGGAACTGCGCGGCTGGCGCTTCGTCACCGAGCACGAGGCCGCGCGCATGCTGCCGCCCGTACGGCAGACCCGGCTGCGC
>NZ_JBHVHQ010000888.1:0-3485 GCF_042800135.1 Streptomyces sp. NPDC057654
GCCACCGTGGCGGTGGGCGGGCGGTCCCGGTACTCCGACGGCGGCGGGGCCGTCTGACGCGCCGGGGGCCCTGGTGCGGGCGCGGGGGGAGCCATCGCAGCCTCCAATTCGTTTGCGACCAAATCGTTTGAGCCCAAACAAAATAAGCGACCCTCTTCGAGGCGGTCAACCCTCTTCCCCGGCGGCGGCTCGCGGCTATCATTTGGCCCCAAACATCATGCCGGAGGCGCACGCGCCCGGCACACAAGACCCAGCAGACCCACAAGACGCAGCGGACACAGGAGAGATCGCCTATGCCGGACAGCGACGAGCGACCAGACGAGGCGCATGACAACGGGCACGCCGACGACCAGCACGCCGACGGCCACGGCGCGTGGCTGCGCCGGGCGGAGCGGTGGACTCCGCCCACCCGCCACCGCGTCGCGGGCACGGACGAGGACGGCTCGGGCGCGTCGTTCCGCGTCGTCTCCCCGCGCGACGGCCGCGAGTTGGCGGTCGTCGCGGACGCCGGGGAGCGGGAGGTCGACCGCGCGGTGGCCGCCGCCCGCCGCGCCTTCGACACCGGCCCCTGGCCCCGCCTGTCCCCCGCCGACCGCGGCCGGGCCCTGCTCCGCCTCGCCGACCTGCTCGAAGAGCACCGGAGCGAACTCGCCCTGGCCATCAGCCTGGAGAACGGCAAGCCGGTCGGCGAGGCGTACGGGATCGAGCTGCGCGCCGTCATCGCCACGTTCCGCTGGTACGGGCAGCTCGCGGACAAGCTGCGCGACGAGTCCCCGCACACGGACCCCGGCGCGCTCGCGCTCGTCACCCGTGAGCCCTCCGGCGTCGTCGGCGCGGTCGTCCCCTGGAACTTCCCCCTCTCGCTCGCCGCCTGGAAGCTCGCCCCCGCCCTCGCCGCCGGCTGTACGGCCGTGCTCAAGCCGTCCGAGCTGACCCCGCTGTCCGCGCTGCTCCTCGGCCGGCTCGCGGACGAGTCGGGGCTGCCGCCGGGCGTGCTCAACGTCGTCGCGGGCGACGGGCCCACGGCGGGGCGCGCCCTCGGCCTGCACCCGGACGTGGACGTCCTCGCCTTCACCGGCTCGACGGCCGTGGGGCGCCACTTCCTGCGCTACGCCGCCGACTCCAACCTCAAACGCGTCTGGCTGGAGCTCGGCGGCAAGTCGCCGAACATCGTGCTGCCCGACGCGCCCGATCTGGCGGCCGCGGCCGCCACCGCCGCCTGGGGGATCTTCTTCAACCAGGGCGAGATGTGCACGGCCCCCTCCCGGCTGCTGGTGCACTCCTCGATCGCGGAGCAGGTCGTGGACACGGTCGTCGAGCGCGCCCGCGCGCTGCGCGTCGGCGACCCGCTGGACCCGGCGACGGAGATGGGCGCGGTGGCGGGCGAGGCCAGGGCCGAGGCGGTGCTCGGGCATGTACGGGCGGGGCAGGAGGCGGGTGCGGCGCTGCGTACGGGCGGCGTCCGCCTGGAGCGCGTACCGGGCGGCAGTTATCTGGCGCCGACGGTCTTCGACCGGGTGACGCCGGACATGCGCCTCGCGCGGGAAGAGATCTTCGGCCCGGTGCTGTCCGTTCTCGCCTTCGACACGGAGGAGGAGGCGGTGGCGCTGGCCAACGACACCGAGTACGGCCTCGCCGCGGGGCTGTGGACCGCGGACCTCGGCACCGCCCACCGCCTCTCGCGCGCCCTGCGCGCGGGCACGGTCTGGGTCAACTGCTACGAGGAGGGCGACCTTTCGGTACCCTTCGGCGGCTACAAGCAGTCGGGCAACGGGCGGGACAAGTCCGTGCACGCGCTGGAGAAGTACACCGAACTCAAGACCGTCTGGATCCAGTGGTGACCGCCGCGGACGGCGGTCGTCCCCGCCCTCTCATCGCGCTCCCCCAGCGCTTCTCCGCCTCGGCGTCGGCGCTGCGGTACGGAGCCGTGGTGACCGCGCGGGCGCTGTCGGCGGCCGTGCTGCGCGCGGGCGGCGAGCCGTTCATGATGCACCCCGGCCCGCCGGAGGAGGCCGCCGAGCGGCTGGCCCGCTGCGACGGCGTGCTGCTGCCGGGCGGCGGCGACGTGGCGCCGCACCTGTACGACTCCGGGGCCGAGGTGCACGACCGGGTCTACGACGTGGACGCGGAGCAGGACGCCTTCGACTTCGCGGTGGCGCGGCACGCGCTGGCGGGCGGGCTGCCGCTGCTGGCCGTATGCCGCGGGCTCCAGGTCGTCAATGTCGCGCTGGGCGGGACGCTCCGCCAGGACATGGGCGGCGAGCGGGCCGACCACCGGCACCGCGTGCACCGGGTCGCACTGACGGCGGGTTCGGTAGTGGCGTCGGCGATGAACGCCCGGGAGGTAGAGGTGTCGTGTTATCACCACCAGTGCGCGGACCGGCTGGGCGAGGGCCTCACGGTCACCGGCCGCGCCGAGGACGGCACGGTGGAGGCCCTCGAACTGCCGGGCCGCCGCGCCTGGTTCGCGGCGATCCAGTGGCACCCCGAGGACACGGCCCTCACGGACCCCGCCCAACAGGGCCTGTTCGACGCCTTGGTCGCGGCCTCCCGCGACCACCTGCCCACCGCTGCCGCTGCCGCCGGGAGGCAGCCCTGACGGGCGGGCCGGGGGCCGAGCCGAGCCGCTCAGCCCCGCGCAGGCCGCCGCCCGCTGCGCCGCGGGCGCGGGTCGGCTCCGTCGAGGAGGGCGAGGCGCCGCTCCTCGCCGTGCTCCTCCGTCTGCGTCACGATCTTCCGCAGCAGGTCGGCGAGTGTGCCGCACTCCTTGTCGGTGAGCCGCTCGGCGACGAAGACCTCCTCGGCGTTGAAGGCGGGGAAGACCTCGGCCATCAGCTCCTCGCCCTTGTCCGTCAGCCGCAGCAGCACCAGGCGTCCGTCGGAGGGGTGGCCGCTGCGTTCGAGCAGGCCGCGGTTCTGGAGGGTGCGGGAGACGCCCGTCAGGGTGCCCTTGGAGATGCCCGCCTCCTCCGCCACGTGGCGGGTCTCCATCTCGCCCCAGATCCATACGACCCACAGCACGACGAACGAGGTCCAGGTCAGTTCGGCCCCGCGCAGCACGGAGTTCTCGAAGTGCTGGCGGACCGCCGCGGCGGCGCGGTAGATGTTCGCCACCGCGACCATCTGCTCGTGCCGGATCGGCGTGTCGCCCAGCTTGGCCTGTACGGCCTTCTCGGTCTCCCGGATCGAACGGTGCACCGTCACGTCGTGTTCTCCCGCATCTCTCGCCGCCTCCCGCGAACCCCGCCGGGCCCCCGGCACATCGCCGCCGGGTCGCGTCCGCTCCCGTACGGCCGTTGCCGTTCGCGACCCTTACGGACTCAAACGATAACCCGCGCCGTCCGCGCGGTCCCGTTCTCCCCCTCTGTCCTGATCCGCCGCCTTCGCCCTGCCCCGGCGCGCCCGCCGGTCCGTCCCCGAACCACCATCTCGCGCAAGGGAGTCGTTCCCCATGAACCAGCACACCGAGCCCCGGCCGCCCGTCC
>NZ_JBHVHQ010000889.1:0-3481 GCF_042800135.1 Streptomyces sp. NPDC057654
GGTTTCCGCTCAGCCATCCTGAGCTGTTCGCCGGGAACGGCGTCACCGGGCTCGTTCCTCGTCGCGGGGCCCTCCGGTTCACGGCTGTTCCTGGCGGGTACGCCGTCGCCCGCGCGGGCCCCTGATCCGGTCGGGCCGCTCGCCGGGCGCGAGCCCCCTACGGGTTCCGCGAGTCCCGCGCCCCCGGGCGCCTCCGAAGGGGCATCGTCGTCGGAACGACCGCCGGGCGAACCCGAGAGGTCCTTGTCCTCAAGGAAGTCGTCGAGACTCGGCAGACCCAGCCCGTCACCGTCCTCGGAGGAGTCGCGAGCCGCACCCGACAGGCCCTCGTCCTTGAGGAGGTCATCGAGGCTCGGCAACTGTGAGAGAGCGGCTTCGCCGGAGGAATCGGGGCTGCCGTCCCCGCGGTCCTCGTCCCGCCCCAGGCCCTCGTCGACGATGCGGTCCAGCCGGCCGTCGTCCGGTCGCTCGACGGGCCGGCTCAACTCCTCGTCGAGCGCCTGCTGGTGCTCCCGTTGGGTGAGCGCGGCATCCAGCTGTTCCCGCAGCCCGTCGATGCGGCTCTGCAACTCGGCGACCGTCCCGGACTCGGGGTCCGGCCGCCGCTCCGGCGGCTCACCGATGCCGCGCCCGGCGCCGGCGTCCTCCGTGTCCGCGCCCGGGTCACGCGACGGGACTCGCGGCATGGCGTCCACCAGCGCATCGTTCCGCTGGTCCTGCAACTCCTCTATTTTTCCCCGCAGTTGACCGATGTTCTTCAGCCGGTCCTTCTCCAGGCGGTCCAGGTGCTTTTGCAGCGCGTCATACCTGCGCTCCGCCTCCGCACGGCCCGGCGCGTCCCTCAGCTCCTTGCGCAGCTGTGCCGTGCGCCGGTCGTCATGCCCCTCGCCGAGGGCATGCAGACGCCCGGTCAGTTCCTCCTCGCTCGGCGGCGCTTCGCGCTCCGCGCCGAGCTTCAGGCGCTCCAGCCGGTCCTGGAGGCCCTGATCGGCCCGGTACTCGCGCAGCTCCTCCAACGCGCGGGCCGCGTCCTGCGCGTCGTCCCCGTCCACTCGGGCCTGAAGCCCCCGCGCGTGATCGTCCTGGTCACCCTTCAGCTTGTCGAAACGTGCTTGCAGTTCGTCGTCGGAAACCGGCGTATGGCCGCTTCCGGTACCGGTCTCCTCCGCCTCGTCGGCGAAGATGCTGTCCAGGCGGTTCTGCAACTCCCGTTCTGCGCGGTGCTGCTCAAGCTGCTCCATCGCTCGCGCCGCCTGCTCCTGGGTAGCGGCGTTCTCGATCCGGCGCAGCAGTGCCGTCTCCACCTCATCGGTGCGGTCCTGGCGAAGCTGGTCGAGTCGGTCCCGTATCTCGGCGGTATCCAGGAGCTCGTTCAGCTCGGATCCGATGTCCCGTGCCCGACGGGGGTCCGAGGTCTGCGCCAGTTCACGCCGCAGGTCCTCCAGTACGGCGTCGTACGGCTGCGCCGCATCCCTGCCGGTCAGCACCTCGGCCGGCAGCTGCTGCTCTACGAAGTTGGTGTAGTCGCGCAGGGCCACATCCATCCGGTCCAGGTCGTCGCCGCGCTGCGCCTCCTGGACCGCGTCGACCTTGGCCTGCCACTCCGCACGGTCCGCACCGAGCTTTTCGAAGCGGTCGAAGCCGTGCTCGATATGGCTGTCGAAGGCCCTCAGACGCTGGTCGAGCACGTACGCGCCGGTCGCCTGCCGGAACGCGGACAGGTGATCAACCGCCGAGGTCCACTGCCTGCCGGCGATCGCCTCGTCGATGTCGTCGGTGAACCCGCGACGTATGCCGCGGCCCATCCCGGACTCCCGGGCCACCTGGTCCAGGGCATCCGACCGCTGCGCCAGCCCCTCCCCCATCTCCGCCATACCCGTCAATGGGGTGTTGGGCGCGTCGGGCGCGTCCCGCAGCGGATTGCTCTCGCCGGGATCATGAGTCGGCGCGTCGGGGGCCCTGAACTCCTCGTGCGGTGTGTCCCCGGCGACCGAGGTCGCCGCCGTTTCCGCTCGCCGCCCAACGGAATCCGCGTCGTCGATCACGCTCGGCTCCGAGGAACTCGACGCCGTGTTCTCGGTGTTCTCGGTGTTCTCGGTGTTCACCGGCGTCTCGTCGTCCTGCGACCTGCGGGCCCCGATGCCGGCCGCCGGACGGGTCTGCCGCGTCCGCTCGGTCCCGCCGCCGGCCGCCGGACTCTGGCCGGCGGAGTCCCTCGTGCCCGCCTCGGACGCACCAGACGCACCCGGCCTCGTGGAGCCCTGCGCCGGGCCCTCGGGACTCACCGACGGCCGGTCCGACGACAGCCTGGGAGCCCCGAGCCCGGACCCGGACCCCGGCCCGGTCCCCGACCCGGCCCCCGCACGCGATGTGCCGGTACGTCCGAACACGCCACCGGGCGCCTCCCGTACCAGCCCCTGCCCGGGGAGCTGCGCGCCGCCGGGGCCAGTCGCGGCCCCCCGCGCGCCGTTCGAGGGCGGTCCGCCCGCTGACGCGCTCGGCGCGTCCACGGACCGGGTGCCGCTCGGCCCGGAGGCCGACAGGCCGCCGCCCCGCTCCACCGGCGACGCGACCGGCTGCCACGGGCCGTTCGTCTCCTCGAAGCCGGGGTAGCGCTCGATCTGGCGCCCGCCGGCCGCGTCGGTGACGTCCTCCGCCTGCTCCGCCTGACGCTCCCGGGCGGTCGGCCCGGTTCCCCTCGGCGCCGTTTCGGCGGGACGTGGGGAGGCTCCGGTGCCGACGGGCGCGCCCGCGAGCCCGCCGGGAGCGCCGCCTTCCTCCTGATACGTGCCCTGCCCCTCGGAACGCGAAGACTGGTCCACCACGCCCTGCTCCGGCGCGTCGTGGACCTGGCGCACGCCCTCGTCAGGCCCGCTGTGCGCCGTCTGCGAGCCGCCCTGGCCCGTCTCCTCGACCGGCCTCGCGCTCTGCGGCCCGCCGTCGGACTGCACCTCGCGCACCGGCGCCCGCGGCCCGCCGTCGGACCGCACGTCCGGGTGCGAGGACCGCACCGATTCCATGGCACTCGGGCCCGGCCCACCACGGTTCGCGCTCCCGGACGCGACGTTCTGGCCCGCCCCGTCGTGGCCCTGCTCGCTCACCTCGTGCGAGGGCGGCGGCGCCCCGGCGCCCCGGCCGTCGCCCGTGACGACGTGCTGCACCGGCGCGGACGGGTGGTGCGAGGGCCCGTCGAACCCGGCCAGGCCCTCCTGTCCGGACTGCCGTGCCGGTCCCTCGAAGTTCGGCAGGCCGCGCTCGCCCTGCGGCGCCTCGGCGTGCTGGGCGCCGTCCAGCCACGAGTCCAGCCGGCCGCTGTGCGGACCGGGAACCCCCGCCAGGTTGTCCGGGGTCAACGGCGTCTCGGCGGAGACACGGCCGCTTCCCGACAGCCCGTCGGTGCCGGTCCTGCCAGGCACTTCCCGGACGTTCGGCGTGCCGTGGTCGCCGCCGGGCGTCGACACCTCCGAAAGGCCGTCGACAC
>NZ_JBHVHQ010000890.1:0-3473 GCF_042800135.1 Streptomyces sp. NPDC057654
GGTCAGGAGTGGGCCGGCGCGCCGGGCAGGGCGACCGGCGGGAAGTCGACCTCGGTGCGGCCGACGGAGTTGAAGTAGTTCGTAAAGACGTTGAGGGCGACGTTGGCGACGATCTCACCGATCTCACCGTCACCGTGACCAGCCGCACGGACCTCCTCAAGGTCGGCGTCGCCGACGAAGCCGCGGGTCTCAAGGACGGCCTTGGCGAACTTCAGAGCTGCCCGGGTCTTCGGGTCGGAGGCTTGCGCGCTGCCCGAGGTCTTCAGGTCCTCTGCGCTGACGCCCGCGCGCTCGCCGAGGACGTGGTGGGCCGCGTAGCAGTAGTCGCAGGAGTTCTCCACCGCCGCGACGAGCGCGATCTGCTCACGCACGGCGCCGGACAGGCGTCCCTTGGCAAGCGATCCGCTGTAGGAGAGGTAGGCGTCGAGCACTGCGGGCGAGACGGCCATGGCGCGCATCATGTTCGGCGTCGCGCCGAGAGCGCGCTCGACCTTGTCCAGCAGCGCCTTGGCCTGCGGGCCTGCGGTGGCGGGGTCGACGAGGGACAGTCGGGGCATAGGGATGTCCTTTCCGAAGGGTGTCACACCCACGGTTATTTGGCACTGCCAACATAAGTTGGCAGTGCCTATTATGCAAGTACAGGCGACGACGGAGATCGGCATGAAGGACGTTCCGGGCACACCGCCCGAAGAGCAGCTACTGGTAGGGCTCGCGCGCCTCGGGCAGGCCCTGCGGATCAGCAGTTACCGCAACGCGGGCCCCCACAGGCTGTCCCCCCTTCAGGCGGACATCGTGACCCTGCTGGCCGGCGACCCGCGTCCGCGCCGGCTGAACGAGCTCACCCGAGCGCTCGCGTCGTCACCGCCGACCATCAGCGACGCGGTGAAGACCCTGGCGGCCAAAGAGCTCGTCGAACGGCAGCGTGATGATTCCGACGCCCGAGCGGTGGCACTGACTCTCACGGAAACCGGGCGAGCCGAAGCCGAGCGGCTGGTCCGGATGCCCGAGGAGTTCACCGAGGCCATGAGGACCCTGAGCCCCGATGACCTGGCGGCCATGCTCCGCGGCACCAGCAGCATGATCAGATCGCTACAGGACCGCAAAGCCATCCCGGTCTCACGTATGTGCCTGACCTGCACGTACTTCCGCCCTGATGCCCATCCGGGCACGGACAGGCCGCACCACTGCGACTTCGTGGACAACCCCTTCGACGACGCCGAACTCCGCTTGGACTGCCCCGACCACCTGAGCCCCTGACAGGTCCTGGTGGCGTACGCCGGCGTGGGCCGGCCGCATCCGTCACGGCCCTGCCGCCACGGCGCGACGAGGGCACTGACCGCTTCGGGCCGACCGCATGAGGCGGGCGCATGGACTCCGTGCGACGCCGATACGACCGCCGGCTCGCGCGCGAAAACTGGTGGGCTTCCTGGCCGGAGAAGGCCGAGCTCTACCGTCTCCCCCTCCGGGCGGCCCGTCCTGTGGTCGCGGGGCAACGGGTGGGTGGCGGGCGGGCTCGTCAAAACGTTAAAGGCACTGAAGGCGCTGCCGGGCGACGCCGCGCACGTACCCGCGTACCGGGCCGCCCTCGTGCGGCTGCTGCTCGCCGCCCGCGCGGTGCAGCGCGACGACGGGTTCTGGAACGTCAGCCTCGCCGACCCCGCCCACTTCCCCGGCCCGGAGACCAGCGGCACGGCCTTCCTCGCCTACGGCACGGCGTACGCGCTGCGGGCCGGGCTCGTGCCCGCCCGCGACTTCGAGGCGGTCGCCGCCCGCGCCTGGCACGGGCTCGTCACCACCGCCGTGCACCCCGACGGGTTCCTCGGCTACGTACAGGGCGCCGGCGACCGGCCCGAGTCCGGTCAGCCCGTCGGCCACGGCAGCACCGCGGACTTCGGCGTCGGCGCGTTCCTGCTCGCCGGCACGGAGCTGGCTCTGCTCGCCCGCAGCGAACGAACCCGCCTCACACCCTGATCACCGTCTTGCCGCGGGCTCTGCCGCTTCTGCTCGCCGCGAGGGCCGCGGGGGCCTCTTCCAAGGTCGTCTCGTGGCCTATCAGGACGGTCAGGCGGCCCTCGTCGAGTTCGGTGGCGAGGGTGGAGAGGAGAGCCGAGGACGGGGTGTTCTGGGCGTTGAGGGCCCGTACGCCGTGGGGTTCCAGGGCCGTGGCGTCCGCCGCGCCGATGGTGGAGGTGACCGTGCCGCCCGACCGTACGACGCGGGCCAGGTCGGTGACGGCGGCCGTGTCGTCGACCAGGTCGATGACGATGTCCACGCCGTCGGGGTGCGCGGAGAGCACCTGGTCGGCGACCGGGCCCGCGCTGTGGTCGATGGTCGCGGACGCGCCGAGGTCGCACATCAGGACCGCCGCGCCCGGCCGGGCCGTCACCGTCACCTCCGCGCCGCGCCCCGACGCGAACTGCGTGGCGAATGTCCCCACGCCGCCCGTCGCGCCGACGATCAGCACCCGGCTCCCCTCCCGTACGCCCGCCTCCTCGACCACGTTCCACGCCGTCATCCCGGCGGTCGGCAGCGCGGCCGCGGTCATCAGCGTGGCACGCGAGGGCGCGGGCGCCAGCGCCTCCTCGGCGGTCGCCGCGAAGTCCGCGTACGAGCCGCCGCCCGCGGCCAGCCGCATGAACTGGCCGAACACCCGGTCGCCCAGTGCGAACCGGTCGGCCCCCGGGCCGACGGCCACCACCTCGCCCGCGCCGTCCACGCCGAGTACGAGCGGGAAGGCATGCGGCACGGCGTCCCGCAGCATGCCGTCCGCGATCTTCCAGTCGAGGGGGTTCAGGGCCGCGACGGCGATGCGCACCAGCACCTCGCCGGGGCCGGGTTCCGGCTGCGGCAGGTCCATGACCTGCGGCTCCGCGCCGAATTCCGTGACCGCGACTGCCCGCATGATGTTCTCCGATTCATCTCCGCCCAGCCACCTGGTCCCGTTGCGTCCAACCTTCTCCCCAGCGCGCCGCCACCGCCACCGCTGGGCCGGAACGGGTGGCTTTGCTCACTCTTGATCGCCCGCGCGGTCGCGCAATACGCCAAGCAGGTGATAATGGGGCAGGCCCACGCATCCCCAGCTGAGAGCGAGACCCCACCGTGTTGCGCAACGGACTGGAGCCCTGGCACCTGATCGTCTTGGTCGTGGTGGCCCTCCTGGTGTTCGGATCGAAGAAGCTGCCCGATATCGCCCGCGGCCTCGGCAAGTCCGCCCGCATCCTGAAGTCCGAGGCGCGCGCCATGCGCTCCGAGGACTCCCCGAAGACCTCGCACTCCGAGCAGCCCGCCGCCGCCCCGACCGTCACCCCCGGTCCGCCCGCCGCGGACACCGCCCAGGGGCACCCCGACACCGACCACGTGCGCACCGCCGCGGAACAGCAGCCGCACCGCCAGTCCGCCTGACCGGCGGCCGGCAGCACGTCACGGTTTCACCAGATCGCCGGACGGTCCCACCGGACCGCCCGGCGATCTGG
>NZ_JBHVHQ010000891.1:0-3469 GCF_042800135.1 Streptomyces sp. NPDC057654
GTGCGGACCCGCCCGGAAGCACCGGAAGCCCCGGAAGCAGCGGTGCTCAGCTCACGGCCGCCGTGCTCACCCCTTCGGCGTGATCACCACCGCCGTGCCGTACGCGCACACCTCCGTGCCGACGTCAGCCGCCTCCGTCACATCGAAACGGAACATCAGCACCGCGTTCGCTCCCCGCGCCTTCGCCTGCTCCACCAGCCGGTCCATGGCCTGGTTACGGGTCTCGACCAGCGTCTTCGTCAGGCCCCGCAGCTCGCCGCCGACCAGCGACTTGAGCCCGGCGCCGATCTGGCTGCCCAGGTGGCGCGAGCGCACCGTCAGCCCGAAGACCTCACCGATGACGCGCTCGACGTGGTAGCCGGGGACGTCGTTCGTCGTCACCACCAGCACGTCGGACTTCTGCTGCTGACCGCCGCCAAATTCCTCGATGCCCATCGCATCCACCTCCTGCCGGACATGCTCGCCGCACGCCGCCGTTCGCGCACCCCCTCATACGGCCGTTCGCGCCGAGGGGGTACCGGGCCGGATACCGGTCGCAAGTGACCGATATCAGCTGGAAGGGAGTCGGAGTCCGGCCGGACTCCGGCCGGAACCCAGCCGGAACCCCTCTGGAACCAAGGCGGCCCGATGGGCGTTGATAGCTTTGGGCCGCACACTGAACACCAGTCCTGCCCCTTCGCCTGCGGCCGGGCCTCGCACGAGCCTGAGCCCTCGACCCAGGAGCCCCTCACCCGTGATGACTCTCGCGCTCGGCCCTCAGTGGCTGGACCCGGACTTTCTGATCGACAAGGTCGGTCTGATCGGCCTCCTGGTCATCGTCTTCGCCGAGTCCGGCCTGCTCATCGGCTTCTTCCTGCCGGGGGACTCGCTGCTGTTCACCGCCGGGCTGCTGGTGACGACGGGCAAGCTGTCCACCCCGCTGTGGGTGGTCTGCCTGCTGGTCGCCCTCGCGGCGATCCTCGGCGACCAGGCCGGCTATCTCTTCGGCCGGAAGGTCGGCCCGTCGCTGTTCAAACGGCCCGACTCCAAGCTCTTCAAGCAGGAGAACGTGGAGAAGGCCCACGATTTCTTCGAGAAGTACGGGCCCAAGTCGCTGGTGCTCGCCCGTTTCGTGCCGATCGTCCGCACCTTCACGCCGATCATCGCCGGCGTGAGCCGGATGAACTACCGCTCGTTCATCATCTTCAACATCATCGGCGGCACGCTGTGGGGCGTGGGCGTGACCCTGCTCGGCGCCGCGCTCGGCGGCATCGAGCTCGTCCACAAGAACATCGAGGCGATGCTCGTCCTCATCGTGCTGATCTCCGTGGTGCCGATCGCGATCGAGTTCCTGCGGGCCCGCTCCAAGGCCAAGAAGGCCGCCGCCGCGGGCACCGCCAACTCGTCGGCGACGTCGGCCCCGCCGCTGTCGACGGGCGCGACGCCGGGCTTCCCGGACGCCCAGCCGCCGACCCCGCCGCCGTCCACCCAGCGCGGGCGACACGCCAAGCGCTGACGCCCGGCCAGAAGTCGCCGCGGCGGTTCCGCCTCCGCTTCATCACCCGACGCCCCCGCCCCGTACGCCCCTGTCTTACCGATCCATTGCCCCCCGAGTGAGGAAAACGGGCCGGGGATCAGGCATCGTGTCCCTGAAAGCAGTCAGGAGGCGGGCGAGGAGCGAGTGGTGGCGGAACGGCAGCGTGGCGACAGCGGCTCGGAGGTCGAGGCACCCGAGGACCGCAAGCCGCAGTCGGACGAGGCGGGCAGCGCGTTCACGTCGCCGCTCGGCATCCCGATACCGCCGCCCCCCGAGGACGAGCACCCCACCTCCGAGTTCGCCATCCCCAAGGGCCTCGCCGTCGAGCCGGAGCCCGAGCCCGAGGGTTCCGCCTTCACGCCCCCGGCCGGCACCACGCCCAGCGCCGGCACGACCCAGGGCACGCTCTTTCCCGCCTTCACCCCGCCGCACGGCATCCCCATGGTCCAGCTGACCAAGGAGGTCCCCTGGCAGGACCGGATGCGCACGATGCTGCGGATGCCGGTCAGCGAGCGGCCCGTGCCCGAGCGCGTCGACAAGCAGGACGAGACCGGGCCCGCCATCCCGCGCGTCCTCGACCTCACCCTGCGCATCGGCGAGATCCTGCTCGCGGGCGGCGAGGGCGCCGAGGACGTGGAAGCCGCCATGTTCGGCGTCGCGCACGCCTACGGGCTCGAACGCATCGAGCCCACCGTCACCTTCACGCTGCTGTCGATCTCGTACCAGCCCTCGCTGGTCGACGACCCGCTGACCGCCAGCCGGACCGTGCGCCGCCGCGGCGTGGACTACACCCGGCTCTCCGCCGTCTACCGGCTCGTCGCGGCCATCACCTCGCGGGGGCTCACCCTGGAGGAGGCGTACCGGGGCCTCGCCGAGATACGCCGCAACCGCCACCCGTACCCCGGCTGGGCGCTCACCGCCGCCTCCGGGACGCTGGCGGGCGCGGCGAGCATGCTCGTCGGCGGCAACGCCCTCGTCTTCGTCGCGGCGGCCGTCGGCGCGATACTCGGCGACCGGCTGGCGTGGCTGGCGTCGGGGCGCGGGCTGCCCGAGTTCTACCAGTTCGTGGTCGCGGCCATGCCGCCCGCCGCTATGGGCATGGCGCTGAGCATCGCCCACGCCGACGTGCAGGTGTCCGCCGTCATCACCGGCGGGCTCTTCGCGCTGATCCCCGGAAGAGCGCTGGTCGCGGGCGTACAGGACGGGCTGACGGGCTATTACATCACCGCCTCCGCCCGCCTCCTGGAGGTCATGTACCTGATCGTCGGCATCGTCATAGGAGTGCTCACCGTGCTCTACTGCGGGCTTCAGTTCAGCCCGCGCCTCAACCCCGAACAGGCGCTGCGCCAGTACGACGTGCCCCTCGTGCAGATCATCGCGTCGATGCTGCTGGCCCTGTCCTTCTGCGTCCTGCTCCAGCAGGAACGACACACCGTGCTGTTTGCGACCTTCAACGGCGGCATCGCCTGGATCGTCTTCGGCTCGCTCGCCAACGTCGCCGACCCGAAGCTCAACCCGGTGGCCGCCACCACCATCGCGGCCGGCGTCGTCGGCCTCTTCGGCCAGCTCCTCTCCCGCTACCGCTACGCGTCCGCGCTGCCGTACGTCACCGCGGCCATCGGGCCCCTGCTGCCCGGCAGCGCGACCTACTTCGGGCTGCTCAACTTCGCCCGCGGCGACCTGGGCCCCGGCGTCGCCTCACTGATCAAGGCCGCTTCGCTGGCCCTGGCCATCGCCGTCGGCGTGAACCTCGGCGGCGAGGTCGCCCGGCTGTTCCTGCGCGCCCCCGGCGTGGAGGCGGTCGGCGCGGGCCGCCGCGCCGCCAAGCGCACCCGCGGCTTCTGAGCCACTCGCGATCCAAACCCCGTTCGGGCGCGTACGGGCGTACGTACTCCCGCACCCCGGCGCGTACGGGCGTACGTACGGCCTTACGTACCGCGTGCGCCCTCACCT
>NZ_JBHVHQ010000892.1:0-3467 GCF_042800135.1 Streptomyces sp. NPDC057654
CCCCCGGCAAGAACCCCCAACCCCTCACCGGGCCGCGGCGTGCGGAGCCCCCGGCTGCAAGCCGTGGAGCGCCGGGTGCCCCCGGTACGGCGTGAGGCCCGCGCGCATCGACTGGACCGCGCTGCCCACCGTGTGGGAGCGCAGCCCGTCGCCGGCCCGCAGGAACTCCCGCCAGATCGCACACGCCTCCTCCAACTGGCCCATCTCCAGCAGGACTTCCGCCTGCCGCGCCAAGGTCAGCGCGCGGCCCCGGCGATCCGCGGGGGCACGGTGGCGCAGCGACTGCTCCAGCGCGCGGGACGCCGCCGTGAGCTGCCCCAGCCGGTGCAGCGTCTCGGCGGTCTGGAACGCCAGCGCCGAGGGCGGGTAGTGCCCGAAGGGCCCGTCCTCCGGCGGCCGGTCGCCGGAGTGGTCCCAGGAGCGCTCCCCGGCGCGTTCGGCGGCCGCGAGCGCGGCCAGCGCCGCGTGCTTGTCGCCGATGGCCGCACGGGTCAGCGCCAACTGGGCCAGGGTGAAAGCCCGTACCGCGTGCGGGGTGTGCGCGGGCAGCGCCTCGACCGCCCCCTCCACGCAGTGCAGCGCGGTCCGGTGGTGCCCCAGGGCCAGGGACTGAGCGCCTATCGCGCGCAGCGCCACGGCCCAAGTGACCCGGTCGCGGGTCTGGTTGGCGAGTTCCATGGCGAGCCGCAGATACCGCTGCGCCAGGCCGTGCCCCGACATGTCGGAGTGCATCCGGGCCAGGACGAACGCGAGCCGGGCGGTCTCGGTGCGCAGCGTGTCGCGTACGTCCTGCGGACCCGGTGCGCGCAGCCACGGCACGGCCGTGTCCGCGATGCAGGCGGCCAGCGCCACCCGGGCGTGTGCGCCCCCGTGCGCCTCCATCGAGGAGGCGAAGAAGCGCACCGCGCCGCGCAGCACCGTGACTTCGGACGGCCCGACGCGCATGCGCTCGGCGGACAGCGGCTCCGCCCCGCCGTCCGGCGGCTCCGCCCAGACCGGCACGTGCGACACCGCCGCCCGGAACGGGCGCAGCAGCAGCGGCGCCCGCGTCACGGGGTCCGTGTCCTGCCGGCTCAGCACGGCAAGGGCGTTGACGGTCTCGGCGGCGCCGGACCGCCGGGCGGCGGCAGGCGGTTCCTGGGGACACCGGGGTGACGGAGGAGGCTGGGGAGGCGTCTCCTCGAACCCCGCCGCGCTCACCGTCATCGCCCGTCCCGTCCTGCGCGTGAGCGCCTCGACGATCAACTGCGGCACGGGGGCGTTCGGCCGGGTGCCCGCCAGCCAGTGCGATACGGAGCTGCGGTCGTACGCGAGGCTCAGCCCGATCTCCGAGCCGACCGAATTGACCGCCCGGGCGAATGCCTCATGGGTCCATCCAGCCTCGCGCAGCAGCGCGCGCAATCGCTCATTGGGGCACCGTCGTTCGGCCATCATGCCTCCGGTAAACCGCAAATCATCATTACGGGCCGACTGCCGGGCGGCAGGGCCGGAGGCGATGCGCGACGCGTGCTCCGGCCGCTGCGGCGGGGCAGCTCTCCTCATTCATCTCACAGCTGCGACGGGGCGTGAAAGGGCGCATTGGACCGTGCGCGGAGCCATATTTCCGCCGCACCGGGCTTTCAACACTTTCAACACATGATGGTGTGTGGTTCGGCGTCATGGATTGACGATTGCGGGTAGTTCTTGATCCATGCCGACCCCTTGCCACTTCTCATCATGAATTCGGACCGATGATGAATCCACAAACGTTCTTGGAGATCACATGACCGCCCGGCCCGCCCGGCTGGGCCCTGTCGGGAAAGCGCTGTCGAGGCTCTGGGCGGCGGCGGTGCTCGCTCGCGGCGAGGAGCCCGGCCGGCAGTCCGAGGTGGCCTGCTCCGGCACGTACGGCGACGGGCCCGGCGAACCGCTGCGGCTCGTCCTCCTCGGGGACTCGGCCGCACTGTCCATCGGAGTCGAACGCCGCCCCGAGACCGTCGGATCGGTCCTGGCCACCGCGCTGTCGAAGGCCGCCGCCCGCCGCGTCGAACTCCGGGTGCTGGCCCGCTTCGGGGCGCTCAGCGGCTCCTTGAGCCGTCAGGTGGACCGGATGATGCTCGCCCACCCCGGCGTCGCCGTCGTCGCCATCGGCACCAGCGACGTCCTGGCGCCCGTACGGACCCGGACCGCCGCGCGCCACCTGGAGGGCGAGCTGCGGCGGCTCACCGACGCGGGCTGGTCCGTGACGATCGCGACCTGCCCGTACGTGCGCCAGCAGCCCGCCGTACGGCGCTGGGCCCGGTCGCTCACGGCCCGCCGCAGCCGCCGGCTCGCCCGCGCCCAGACCCACGCCGCGCTGCGCTGCGGAGCCCAGTCGGTCTCGCTGTTCGACCACCATCTCGACCTCGGTGCCGAACCCGGGCGGGACCTGCTGTGCGCCGACGGCCTGCACCCCTCGGCACGGGGCTACGCGCTGCACCTGCGGCGCCTGGTCCCCGCCATCCAGGCCGCCGCGGGCCGGGCCCGGCCGCCGGAGCACCGGGCCATGCCGGAGCCCCGGCGGTCGGCCGACGGGCCGGTGGGTACGGGGGCGTCCTGGCCGTACGGGCGCGAGGTCCCGCTCCGCACCGCCGCCGCGGCGGCCGTCATCATCCCCGGCCTCCAGTGCGCGCCGGGCCGCCCCGGCCGGGCGGTCGTGCGCCTGACGGACGTCCCGCTGCCGCTGAGCCCCTGAGTGGCGCTGCCCCGTTCCGGCCCCGGACCCGGCCGACGGGAGCCGTCAGGCCGTCAGCCGCACTCGCCGCCGGTGCCCATGGTCACGCGGTCGCCGCGGATGCCGTCGGCGCTCAGCGCGATGCCGAGGGCGCGGACGCCGGTGAGCCGCACGTACGGCACGGGAACCGGCGGCAGGACGCGGGTGGAGAAGCCCACGGGGAGCAGGCCGAAGACGCGGCCGGTGAGCCACTCGGCGCGCAGCCGCACCGTGCCGCGGACCGTCAACCGCCGCGCCGACGTGCACAGTTCATGGTCGCCGCCGTAGGACACCACCGGGTCGTCGAGAACGACGGACTCGGCCCGGCACACGCCGTGGGCGAGCGGCAGGAGCGGGCACAGCAGGCCCGTCACCGTCATGGTCCGGGCGGTGAGCGAGACGCCCGGCCCGCCGTGCGCGGGCAGGTCCGGGCGGCGGCCCCCGGTCAGGCAGTCGGCCAGCGCGGAGGCGGCCTCGCGTGCCGACGCCGGGCCCGGTGCGCGGGGGAGCGCGGCGCGCCGACAGCGCTCGCCGTCCGGAGCGGACTCCTGGGCAGCGGCCGGGGCCGGGGCGGGAGCGGCGCGCGGTTCCGGCGTGGCGGCGGGGGACGGCGCGGCGGGCGCGCGGGCGCTCGGCGGGGGAGCGGCCGGCCAGGCCGGGGCGGCCGTCGCCAGCGAGGTCGTCTGGACCAGGACCGCGAGGGCCGTCCAGCGGGTCGCCGCGCCGGTCACCGCGC
>NZ_JBHVHQ010000893.1:0-3464 GCF_042800135.1 Streptomyces sp. NPDC057654
CAACAGGGTGCCGTTGCAGCCCAATTCTGCGTCCCATAAGGCGCTTTTGTCGGGTGGCAACTGCACCCTACCTGCCGGTAACCCGCCACGAAGCGCAGCGGAGCCTCCTACGGTCCCCACCACCGTCCCACCCGTCACTGCATGCGCTGTGGACCCGCAGGGTCCGAGACGCTCCCGCACCCAAGCAACCGGCAATGACCACTTCGCGGCAGCAGCCAGCCTGAACCCCAGCCACGAACACCGCCACAGGCAGTGAGCGCACCCCAGCCCGCCCCCTTCCCTCCCGCTGCTGGCGCCTTGGACCCGGAGGGTCCGAGACGAAACCCGCACCCGGTCGGGCGCAATACCGCCCCACCCGCCAGTCGCCCGCGGCACCAGCCCACACCCCGGCGGCAGACAGCGAGCCCGCCCCAACCCCAGCCCCGTCGCCGCTCGCGCTGTGGACCGCAGGGGCAACCCTCCCGACACCACACATTGATGAGCAGTAGCAGCGCTCGTAGGTTGCCTCTGCCCGAACTGCTGATCACAGCACGTCAATGATCACGCGTCGCGGTGACCTTTGGCGTCGGCCCCAACATCTGGGGTTAACAGGTCCCGGAGGCAGGGAACTCGTCGGCTATCACTGCGCCCAGGAAGTCGGACCAAGCGCCTTGTCGGCAGAACAGAAGCATCCCGTCCGGCGTCTTGCTGTCGCGCACGACGCGGCCTCCATCAGCGGTGTGCGCCACCTCCACGTTCGAGTAAGGCGACTTCCGAAAAGCGCTGACGATCTCTTTCACGATCCCTCTTCCGTGTGCTGAGGTCTGCCTTCGAGGTAGCGCTGAATGGACTCGGCAGTCGGCGGTCGGCAGTCTTGCCCGGCGGCGGCGCAGCCGAGCGCCATCCCGGTTGTCTCCTCGCGTATTCGCCAACCGAACTCGAAGCAAGTGATCAGCCACAGATGGCAGATGAAGTCGTCAGCCGTCAGAGAGACCGGTGGTCTTTATCGTCTGGACGAAGGAGGCCCAGGAGCCTTCGGGGAATATGAGGCAGGGACCTGCCGGGAATTGGCTGTCCCGCACCGGTATGTGCCCGGGAGCGCCGTCGGCGACCTCGACGCAGTCGCCGCCCTGGCCGCTGTAGCTGCTCTTCCGCCAGTGCCAAGCGGTGTTCTCGGACTCGGGGGTGCTCATGCTGAGTTACCTCTCTGCTCAACGACTGTCACAGCTCCTGTCGTGCCTTGGCGATCATGTCGAGGCTGTCCCCGGGGCTCAAGGCGATGGAACGGAGCGAATCGAAGATGAGCGTATATTCCTCGGTCTCCGCCGGTGTCTCCATGTAGAGCGTCCCCGTCCGATGCTCAACGCACACGACGCTGGAGAACGAGGAGCTGGCAAAGCCGAAGAGCACGAACGATCCGGCCAGCCCGGCGTGCGCACCGGCCCGGTTGGGAATGACCTGGAGCTCGACGCTCGGGTGCTCCGCCATGGTCGCCAGGTGCTCAAGCTGCTTGTTCATGACCTGGCGCCCGCCGATTTGCAGCCGGATCGCCGCCTCGCCTTCGATCACGCATAGCCGTGGCGGCACCGTGCGCTGCAAGACCTCCTGTCGCTTTATCCGCGCCGTGACCAATGCCTCCACCTCGTCCTGGTTCAAGGTGGACGGCGCTGCGGACAGCACCGCTCGCGCGTAATCCGGCGTCTGCAACAGCCCGGCCACCAGGTTGGCCTGGTAGGACCGGACGTAGTCGGCGGTTTGCTCGTAATCGATGAAGTCCGTGTAGGTGGGCCGGGCCAGCCCCGCGCGATGCACCCAGCCGGGTTCCCTGCTGCGCTGGGCCAGCGACACCATTTCCTCGACCTGCGCGGGATCTTCCACGCCGTAGAACGTGAGCAGGTCGCGCAATTCCCCCAGCGAGACGCCCAACCGGGCGTTCTCGATCCGGTTGATCTTGGTGCGGTGGCACCCGATTCGGTCTGCCGCCTCTTCCGCCGTCCTGCCCGCTTCTTCTCGGAACGAGACCAGCAGCGCCGCCAGTCGGCGTCGTCGAACCGTGGGACGTACCCCTGCCATGTGAACCCCCTGCTGTCGAGCGTGCGGTAGCACAGTACTGGCCGGAAAAGATCTTGGAACTAGTTCCAAAGAGTCGGTTGCGATTCGCTCTTGCGCAGAGCACTCTAGTCCCGACATCACTCAACGTGTCAATGGAGTGACGCTTGGGTGATCGTCGAGTCCTGTTATGCGCTCCAAGGGGATAGCTATGTCCGCACGTGCCAGATCGGTAACAGCAGTCCCAACATCCATCGCTCCAGACGAAGTTGAGTACTGGTTCGCCTCGCATCGAAGAAGCGCCGGGCTGGCCCGGGCGGCCCTTCGTCAGCAGCTCCGGCAGTGGGGCATCGGCGGAGAAACCGTGGACGTGGCCGAGCTGCTGCTGGCGGAGTTGGTCGCCAACGCCGTGGAGGCACAGGCACAGGCACAGGCACAGGCACAGGCGGAGACGGAGGCAGAGCCGGCCGCAGGCCAAGTGGTCGGGGTGAGGTTCACGCTGAAGGCGCCCGGTTTGCGGGTGGAGGTGGCGGATACCGCCGAAGGGTGGCCCGTGGTGAACCAGGCGGAGGAAGGCGACGAATGCGGGCGTGGTTTGGCAGTGGTGGCCGCCTTGGCCGATGCGTGGGGCGTCGCGTCGTACGAGGGCGGAAAGTCCGTATGGGCGGAGCTGGCCATTACTATGGTGACGGTGCGGTGAGCGGAGGCGACCCGCCATTCCATCCGCCGCCCCGGTCCCGCCGCGAGATTCGCGTACTGGCGCTGGCCTATCTCCCCAACGGGCGCACCGTTCCGCTCGGCTGTGCCACTGTGAACTCGCCGAGGCTGGCGATGAGGTGCGTTCTGAACCGGGTTACGGACATGGTGGAGCAGGCCCACGAGGGCCCGGTGCCGCCGAATTGGGAACTGTCGGCCGACTCGTGTGAATACGAGCGGGCTCTCGGCCAGTTGGCTGCTGGGTTCACGTACGTCTTCGAGGTCGTCGGCGGGGACGGGGCTCGGTACGTCATCAGCGCCGAGCCGACGCCTTCGCGGAAGGGCCGGCTGGCGGGGGTTCGGGATGCCGGTGGCCCGGCGGTTCATTGATGCAGGTGGGCCAAGGCTCCCTCATTGACGGGATAGGGGCTTTCGCGGGGCAGGAGTTGTTGCGCGGCGGCCAGGTCCCCTTCCCGTACGTGCGCGTGGATCGTATGCGTGAGTGGGGTGACGTCGGTGATGGAGACGGTCCACTCGTCGGCGTAGAGGCGCGCGGCCTCGCCGGTGAGGCCGAGTTGGAGCGACCGGTGGGGGAGCGGCTGGAGGCGCAGGTCGCGTTCGGGGTCCCATTGGACCCGCGCCGGGGCTCCTAATTCGTGAGTAGGTGGCTCCAGGTCAGCCCCGGAGAGACTGCTGGACTTGGTGTGGATGGGTTGCGTGGTGGTCGCATGGGCGCCGGA
>NZ_JBHVHQ010000894.1:0-3463 GCF_042800135.1 Streptomyces sp. NPDC057654
GCGTTCTTCCAGGGGGAGCCGACGTCCCGGATGCGGGTGCGGCCGTGGAAGCCGTTGGTGTCGACGCCGGGGAAGATGGTGGTGTCGCCGTCCTTCCAGCGGATGACGAGGTCGTCGGTCTTCTTCCCGGTGAACTCTCCGGCGCTGAGCTGGGCGGCTTCGGTCCAGGCGTCCTTGCCGGCGTCGTGGAGCTGGATCCAGCCCTTCAGGCCCTGGGCGGAGGTGTGCGTGTACATGGAGACGGATCCGTTGTCCCACAGGACGAGAAGGTCGTCGCGCAGGGGGTTGTCGGTGTAGCGGCCGGTGGTGATCAGGCGGGCGTTCTTCCAGAACGGGTTGTCCCCGCCGGGCTCACGCAGGACCTGCTCGTCGCGGACGCCGTTCTGGTCGACGTGCTTGTAAGTGGAGAGTTTGCCGTTGGACCAGCGCACCGTGATGCCGTCCATGCCGTCGGGTGCGAAGGTGCCGCCGGTGACGGCCCGGGCCCGGGTCCAGAAGCTGCCCGCCTTGGCAATCTTGTGCTCCGCGGAGAAGGGCTGCTTGAGGTCGGTGTGGTCGGCGCCCTGGTAGAGACTGGCGGAGCCGTCTTTCCAGACGACGAACAGGTCCATGCGGCGCTGGCCGCCGGCAGGGCTGGTGAAGTGGCCGGAGGCCAGATAGGCGGCGTTCTGCCAGTTGGCGCGGTCCAGGAGGGTGCGGGAGGAGACGGCCTGGATCCACTCGGCGATGTCGTCGACACGGGCTTCGGAGGCAGCGGTGCGCTTCTCGGACTTGTCGACGCCCAGGCATCCGGCCTGGCCGGAGGTGCTGTGGATGCCGATGAGTTGGTAGGTGCCGCCGACTTCACGGAAGGCGGGGCCGCCAGTGTCTCCTTGACACACGATCGCGTGGTCGTCCGTGCCGGCGAGAGTGACGGTGGTGTCCTTGACCTCGCTTACAGAAGTCTTGGCGACGTGCAGACGGTCGGGTACCCACTCGCTCGTGGTCCGTCCGTAGCCCGCGACGACGACCTTCTCGCCCGGCAGGAGGGGACGGTTGACACTGACGACGGCGGGGGTGACTCCGGTGACCGGCGTCGCCAGCTTGGCCATCACCAGGTCGCGGTCTTGACGCGGTACGAGTTCGACGACGTCGACCTGGGTTCCGGGCTTCTGCTGGGTCAGGTCGGTGCGTCCGATGGTGGCGGTGGTGTGCAGTTTCGGCGCGCCCGCCTTGACCTGGTCCGGGTGTGCGGCGTCGTCGGCGAAGCAGCTGGCGGCGGTCAGCAGCCACTGCTCCTCGACCAGCGTGGCCGAGCAGCCGCGCTGTCCACCTCCGATGTCGAGGGTGGCGGTGAACGTGTAGGAGCCGTCCTCCGGCGTCTCACCGGCCACGGCCTGGGCCGGGGCGGCGGTCAGCAGCGGGGCGGCGGTCAGCGCCAGGGTCGCCGCGAGGGCGGAGGCGAGAAGCCCGGTCACGCGCGCGGTGCGCGGACGTCTGACAGGCATGATCTTTTCCTTTGAATGGAGCTGTCGGAGCGGGCCGCACGCGGCGGGCGCTGTGGTCGTCCGGTGGCACAGAACCGCACGAGCAAGCTGAAGTACCGAAGTGCTCGTCGCTTGGCGGCAGGTTCTCGGACGACGGCCCGATTCGGATACAAGCGGCGCCTACCGCGGTGCGGCCAGGGATACGTCCAGTCCCTTGACAAGAATCATTGTCATTCGCCGGCCCCTCAGTCGCCAACAAGCCATAATGCGACTGGATTTAGACAAACAATCGGAGGGGCCCGTCGAGGAAACGCGGGACTGGCCGGGATGTTCGTCAGCCTGCGGCGCGAAGCTCCACGAGTACGGAGCGCTTACCGGAGTTGCCGGTCTCTCCCATGTTCGTGTACTCGTTCTTGGGAGCGTTGACGACGGTCGTCTTCCCGTCGGCGGTGAGAGTGGCCTTGACCGGGTGGTCCTTGGTCCACATGGCGTAGGCGTCGGGCAGCTCCATGGTCAGGTAGCCCTGCGCGCTGCTGATGGTGAAGCAGAAGAAGTTCTCGCCCTTTCGGGACTCCACCTTCACGTCGTACTTCGAATCGCAGCCGGTCAGCATGATGTGACCGTCGCCGCGCTTCAACGCGATGCCCTGCTCCTGGAGAATCCTCGCCGCATCGGGATAGCTGAAGTCCTCTACAGCCGATGGCAGTTCGGCAGAACCGGATGCGGCCGTACTGGCATGTGCGGCTTGCGGTGCGGCCTGGGCGACCGTCAACGTCGCCACACCGGCGCACAGCATCGTCGATGCAACTCCGATACCGAGCAGGGATCTGCGGGCTCTTAATCTCGGCATGTCGCCTTCCTGGGTGCAAGGGGCAGGCGCAGGATCGCCACCCCGAATGCCCGCAATTGAATCATATGCAGGTTACATACGAACATACCTCAACGATCTTGATTTACGGGCCGTTTGCAGGAAAGCTCACACGGCGGACAAGCCATCGCCGCTCGCGCTCCAAGGGCACTTCCACGCCTTCTTGGAGTGCGACCTGATACGTACGAGCGATAGCCGCAACCACCCGAAACGACAGGGGATTTGACAAGGTGGAGTTAAGAGCGCACTCAGCAGAAGCAGCGCAACGCCGCAGAACGGGCCATGGAGGCCAAAGACGGCTATTCGGGCAGCGGGGCATCTGTTCCGTCGCCCTGCCCATCGCGCTGTCGGCGAGCCTGTTGGGAAGTTCCCCGGCGTACGCCGACGCGAATCACGTGGCCTTGGTCAAGCGTGGGTACGTGGTCGAACTTTGGCAGGGTGGCGGGACAGGGGTCAAGGAAGCCGCCGAGAAGGCGTTGTTGGGCACGGACGAGAACATCAAGGATTTCCTCAAAGGCAAGGACGCCATCCAGCGGATCGATGACCGGGTCGATGTCAGCCGCATGATCAACGCTGGTGGCCCCGGTGTGCGTGAGGCGGGCATCACGGCCCTGGAGTCGCAGGATCCGCAGGACGTGCGGGCCTTTCTCGCGGAGGGCTGGAAGGCCCCGCTGGAGGTGGACCAGCGCGTTGAAGCCGGCAAGGTGATCAACGCCGGCGGGAACGGGGTCAAGGACGCCGGCAAGGCAGCGCTGCAAGGCACCCCTGAGGATGTCGACGAGTTCCTCAAGAGGGGGCAGTACAAGGCCCGGGAGATCGATGACCGGGTCGAGGCCGGCAAGCTGATCAACTCGGGCGGTCCGAACGTCAAGGCTGCGGGGAAGACCGCGCTGCAGGGAACCCCGGAAGACATCGTCGAGTTCCTGCAAGTAGGCCAGTATGTGGCCCGCGACCGCGATCAGGAACACGCCACCATCGAGCAGCTCGCCGATCAGGCCACGCAGGCAGGGGAGCAGGCCAAGCGGGATACCGAAGCGGCCGTCGAGGCCAAGAACCGCGCGGTCGCGGCCTCCAGACTGGCAAAAGAAGCAGCCGAAAGAGCTGCCGCGGAAACCAAGGCGGCCAAGGG
>NZ_JBHVHQ010000895.1:0-3463 GCF_042800135.1 Streptomyces sp. NPDC057654
TTGCTGTGGTCGGCGATGTACAGGTTTCCGTTCTTGTCCACGGCCACGCCGACGGGGGTGTAGAGCCTGGTCAGCGCGCCGGGGCCGCCGTCCGAGACGTACCCGGCGATTCCGTTGCCCGCCACCGTGGCGATGGCGCCGTCGGAGAGGCCCTGGGGCTGCGGCCCGGCGCCCGTGCTGGTTCCTGAGGTCATGGTCGGTGCTCCTGTCTCTGTACGAGAAACTCCACCGAGGTTGAGCGCAAAACCAGAACAAGGAGGCTATCGGCGCTGAAGCGGGGAGGGAGCAGGCATAACCGGCCATAGCGCGGCAGTTCCCCATGGGGGCGCGGGGATCTACGCGGTCGGCCACGACGGAACCGCAGCCGACGCACCAGCCTCAAACGCAGCGTTTAGTCGTCATCATCGGCGGGGCCGTTCGTCACCGCGCCCGTCCGCGGGTCGATCAGCAGATTGTGCTCCTTGCCCTGCTTCGTGACGGTCTCCACTTTCCACACCGACGCGGCACGGTGGTCGTCGTCCAGGTCCGCCTTCGTCACTGTCGCCCCGTCGCGCGCGCCCTTGCGGGCGGCCTCCGCGGCGTCGACCGTGGCGCCCTTCAGCTCCTTACGGGCGTGGCTCACGCCGTGGTAGCCGTTGTCCTTGTGCTCGACGTGCTGATCGAGCACCCGGGCGTTGCCCGCGTCGAGGGTGACCTCGTGGAACTTGCCGTCCTTGCCGAGCACGTCCGCCTCCCAGACCAGGCCCGGGTCGTCCTCGTCGAGGTCGATCTCCGTGACGGTACCCGGCACGGCCTTGAGCGCCGCGGCCACCGCCTCCGTAGCGCCGACCTTGGCGGTCCGGGCCTCGACGAGGTCCTCGTGCGCGTCGTCGTCCTTCACCCGGAGGCTCGACTTCGGCCCCGCCGACCCGTCTGACCCGTCCGACCCGTCCGAGGCGTGCCCGCCGTCCGACGCCTGCCGGCTCTCCGGCGCGTGCTGGGCCTGTCCGCTGCTGCCGTCGCTGCCGCTGGTGACGGCGACCGCCGTCGCGGTGCCCCCGGCGATCACGGCGACCGCGGCCGCGGTGGCGATGGCGATGTTGCGCCTCATGAGGAATTCCTCCCGATTGGTGGGTCGTCCAGTGAGCTGTTCAGTGGGGCATTCGGTGCGTCGTGCGTCACCGACAGCCCCACACTGGCCACCCGTCGCTGAAGCCGACCTGAAGCAGCCTGAAGATTTCTTCAGCTCCCCTTTGGCAGAGTCGTTCCCATGCGCTTGTTGATCGTGGAGGACGAGAAGCGGCTGGCGCTCTCGCTGGCCAAGGGGCTCACCGCCGAGGGCTTCGCCGTGGACGCCGTCCACGACGGCCTGGAAGGGCTGCACCGGGCCCGCGAAGGCTCGTACGACCTGCTGATCCTCGACATCATGCTGCCCGGCATGAACGGCTACCGGCTCTGCGCGACCCTGCGCGCCGAGGGCTGCGAGGCGCCGATCCTGATGCTCACGGCGAAGGACGGCGAGTACGACGAGGCCGAGGGGCTCGACACCGGCGCCGACGACTACCTGACCAAGCCCTTCTCGTACGTGGTGCTGGTCGCGCGCGTACGGGCCCTGCTGCGCCGCCGCGGCACCGGCGCCGCGCCCGTGCTCACCATCGGCGCCCTGAGCGTCGACCGGGCCGCGCGCACGGTCTGCCGGGACGGCGTGGAGGCGGCGCTGACCGCCAAGGAGTTCGCCGTCCTGGAGCAGCTGGCGGTACGGGCCGGCGAAGTCGTCTCCAAGGCGGAGATCCTGGAGCACGTCTGGGACTTCGCCTACGACGGGGATCCCAACATCGTCGAGGTCTACATCAGCGCGCTGCGCCGCAAGCTCGGCCCGCGGACCATCACCACGGTGCGCGGCGCCGGATACCGGCTGGTGGCGCGTGCGTAGGGGGTTCGGCTCCGTACGGTCGAAGGCCGCGCTGGGCGCGACGCTGGTGGTGGCGCTGGCCCTGGTGGCCGCCGGTATCGCGGTGCTGGCGGTGCTGCGCGGCAACCTGACCGACCAGGCCGACCTCCAGGCGGAGGCCGACGCGCGCGGGGTGGCCTCGCAGATCGCGACGGGCGAACCGTTCAAGAAGCTGGAGTCGGAGGACCACCACCCGATGCAGGTCGTGGACGACGACAAGCGGGTACGGGCCGTCAGCGACCACCTGGAGGCGGTGAGCGGCACGGGCAGCAAGAGCGTGAAGGCCCATCCGTCGCCGACGACGAGCGGGGACGACGGCCACAGCGGCGACGGTGACGGCGATGACGACGACAGCGACGATGACGACGGGGGCGGCGGGGGCGGCTGGGGGAACGGGCCCGGCCGCGCCAAGGTCTCCGACGACGTCGACATGAGCGGCGGCACGGCCACGGTCCACGGCAGGACGGGCGACTACCGCTTCGCCGCCGTCGAGGCCCGTACGCCCGCGGGCGAGAAGGTCACCGTCTACGTGGGCGCGCCGCTCGCCGCCGAGCAGGACACCGTCTCGACGGTGCGCGGCGCGATGCTCATCGGGCTGCCCCTGCTGCTCGTCGTCGTGGCGGGCGTGACATGGCTGGTGACCCGGCGCTCCCTGCGGCCCGTCGAGGGCATCCGGCGGGAGATGGCCGCCATCACGGCCAGCGAGGACCTGGGGCGGCGGGTGCCGGAGCCGCAGGCGCGGGACGAGGTGGCGCGGCTGGCCCGTACGACCAATGAGACGCTCGCCGCCCTCCAGGCGTCGGTGGAGCGGCAGCGGCGGTTCGTCGCCGACGCCTCGCACGAGCTGCGGAGCCCGATCGCCAGCCTGCGCACGCAGCTGGAGGTGGGCGCGGCCCACCCGGAGCTGCTGGACGTCGAGGGCGCGGTCGAGGACACCGTACGGCTCCAGAACCTGGCGGCGGATCTGCTGCTGCTGGCGCGGCTGGACGCGGGGGAGCGGCCCGCGGACACGCGGGTGGACCTGGCGGGGCTGGCGAGCGGGGAGGTGGCGCGGCGGAGCGCCTCGGTCCGGGGCCGGGTCGCGGTACGGGCGGGGGAGCTGGCGCCGGGCGAGGTGCTGGGCTCGCGCGGGCAGTTGGGGCGGGTGCTGGGCAATCTGGTCGACAACGCCTGCCGGCACGCGGAGTCGGAGGCGGTGCTCTCCGTACGGGCCGAGGGACGGTGGCTGGTACTGGCCGTCGCCGACGACGGGGCCGGGGTGCCGGCGCCGGAACGGGAGCGGATCTTCGAGCGGTTCGTACGGCTCGACGACGCGCGCAGCCGGGACGACGGCGGGGCCGGGCTGGGGCTGGCCATCGCCCGCGACGTGGCGGCGCGGCACGGCGGGACGCTCACGGTGGGCGCGTCGCCCCGCGGCGGCGCGTGCTTCGAACTGCGGCTGGAGCGCGCCGGCCCGCCGCGATGACGGCGGACCGGCGGGCGCTCGGACCTGGCGCGGACGCTCAGCCGAGGCAGGTGCTCAGCCGAGACGGG
>NZ_JBHVHQ010000896.1:0-3454 GCF_042800135.1 Streptomyces sp. NPDC057654
CTCTCGCCACGCGCGCCGCACCGCGGGACTCAGCCGCGCGGGCCCATCAGCTGCGCCGCGGGGCCACCGTCGCGGGCGCGGACGGCTGAGCTCCGCGCCTCCGCCACCGCCAGCGCGCCCACCGCGCCCAGCAGGACGGCCGTGCCCAGGGCGGTGGCGGCGGTCAGCCGCTCGCCCAGCAGCGCGACGGCGATGACCGCGGCCGTGACCGGCTCGATGAGAGTGATCACCGTGACGGTCGTGGACCGTACGGCCGCGAGCCCGGCGAAGAACAGCCCGTAGGCCAGGACGCTCGGCACGGCGACCAGATAGGCCATCATGCCCAGCGAACGTCCCAGGTGGTGGGCGTGCGGCCAGAGCCCCTCGACGGCGGCGAGCGGCAGCAGACAGACCGAGCCGACGGCGAAGGACGTCATCGTGGCCGCGCGGGGGTCGCTCGCGCGGCCCTGGCGGCCCAGGTGCCGGGTGTAGAGCGTGATGGTCGCGTACGCGGCGGCGGACAGCAGCGCGAAGGCGACGCCCGCCGGGCGGACCGTGCCCGTTCCGCCGCTGCCCAGCATCAGGACGGCGAGTCCGGTGAGCGCGCCGGCCACGGCCACCGCGCCGCCCGCGCCGATGCGCTCGCCGAGCAGCGCCCGGCCGCCGAACGCCACGAGTACGGGGGCCGTGCCCATCGTCAGGACGGTCCCGACGGCCAGCCCGGTCCCGGCCACCGCCCCGAAATACCCGGCCTGGAAGACGGTGAAGCCGACGCCGGTGACGAGGATCCGGGTGACGCGCGAGCGCGTCGGCTCGTACGCGCGGGGTGCGGCGGGCTGGGACCTGCGCGACCGCAGAGCGCGGACGGCCAGCAGGAGCACGAGGCCGCCGAGGGTGCGCCAGAAGGTGAGCGCGAGGGGGCCGAGCCCGCTGCTGTCGTAGAGAAACGCGGCGGCCGCTCCGGCGGTGCCCCAGGAGGCGGCGGCCACGGTGACGTAGAGGAGGCCCCGGCCCACGGGCAGGGCGGAGTAAGACGAGGAATGCACGAGTGTTCTCCCGCTGAGGACATGAGGTGATCACGTGGTCCCGTGTGCGGGCAGCGGCGATCAGCTCGGGTCCCCGGAGATCACTCCGGTCCGAGCCCGGTCTTCCGGGAGCGGCCGCCCGCGCTAGGCGGCGGGAGGCGGCAGAACGGTGAGGTGCATGATCGACACCCTATGAGCGGCCTGGTCGCACGGACAAGCCCTGCCGGGCCCGGCGGCGTGGGCAGACCGACTCCTGACCGGCGCAGCCGTCGGCCGGCTCCCGACGGACGGCGCGGTCAGGTCGGCTCCTGGCAGACGGCGCGGTCAGGTCGGCTCCTGGCAGGTCGCGTCGTCGAGCAGCCGCTTGGTCAGCGAGTCGAGGTCCACGCCCGCCCGGTGCAGCACTTCCACGGCGCGGCATTCGCGGTCGTGGGCGAGGGCGGCGAGCAGGTCGACGCCGGTGGCGAGGGCCGCGCCGCGCGCCTGGGCGCGGCCGGCCGCGACGTCCATGGCGGCAGCGGCGGCGGGCGACCAGCCGGGCGCGGCCCCGCCGTCCAGGACGGGGAGGGCCCCGGAGTCCTCGACGGAGCCGTACCACCGCAGCCCGTATCCGATGGTGCGCTGGACGAGATAGCCGAGCAGCCGCGCTATCTGGGGCGGACCGCCGTCGAACGCGTCGCGCGCGCCGGGCGCGGATTCGAGAAGGGCGTGCAGGAGGTGGGCGGTGTCGATCTGCGCGTCGCCGTCGCGCGTCGCACGCCGGCGCGCGGACGCGACGACCGACGCCATCTCCGCGCTGAGCTGGCCCCCGTGCCCGTCGCCGGTGGGATCGGTGGAGGGGATACGACTTTGCACTCTCCCACCTCATCAGCCTCCGACGGCCGGAACATCCCCGGCGGGGAGCATTTGCGCATCCCACCATGGTTGGGCACAGATGTCCGGGATCTCATCCTTGGGGAGGAGAGGGGAGCGTAGGTTTGAGGGACCGTCTAGGGCCCGTCTCAGGGCTCTGCGCCGGGGCGCGTACAGCGACCACGTACGACCGCTCACACAGCCGCAGGAACGACCGTTCGCGCGGTGACTCGCACGGCGCGCAAGACGTGCAGGGGGCGCGCCTTCTTCCACCGCACGCCCCCTAGGCAACCGAAGCCCGCCTGTCACACGTCCCTCACCGGCGACGGCAACCGACATCCGCACCACGCGGAGAAGGAGACCGGAAGGAGACCGAAGAAGACCGATGGCCACCAGACCACTGCTCTTCCTGGACATCGACGGAGTCCTGAACCCCGTCTTACCGACCCCCGGCTTCAGCGCCCACGACCTGCTCGGCTTCACGGTGCTGCTGACCGTCGACCACGCCGACTGGCTCCGCGAGCTCTCCGGTACGTACGACCTGGTGTGGGCCACCACCTGGGAACACGAGGCCAACCGCCATATCGCGCCGCTGCTGGAGCTGCCGCCGCTGCCGGTCGTGGAGTTCACCGGCTACCGCCCCCGGCCCGGCGACCCGCGGCTGCCCGCCCGTGAGCTCTTCGAGGGCCGCAAATGGGCGCCCCTGCTCCGCTTCGCGGCGGGCCGTCCCTTCGCCTGGATCGACGACGTCATACCGCCCCGGCTGGTCCGCCGCGCCAGGCTGCGGCGCGACCGGCTGCTGCTGCCGATCGACCCTGGTCACGGACTCACCAGGGACCACGTGGACCGCCTGCTGGCACGCCCGCCGGCCCCGCTCCTCCGCCCCCGGTCACGGCGCCGCAGAAAAACTGACGGGGCATCAGTATTGAATGTTCCGCGCCCCGGGGCTACGTTCCGCGACACCGCGGGGACGCCGCCCCCGCGACACCGGAGCCACCGGCCGTAGACGCGACGGCGCGCGACGGCATCCCGACCGGACCGGCCGACGCACAGCCGTACAGATGCATTGCTGCACAACCGCACAGCCGCACCAGTCACGGACGAAAACGGACGAAACCGCACGCATAAGGGGTGGTCGCATGGCCGAGGTCAGCGCAGAGGCACGCATCGAGGCGCCCGCCGAGAAGGTCTGGGACCGGCTCACCGACTTCTCCACGTACGGGCAGTGGAACGCCACCCACACCAGCTTCCCCCACGGCGGCCCCGAGACGCTCGCGGTCGCGGCGACGTACCAGGAGAACATGAAGCTCATGGGCTTCCCGGCCGAGGTGACCTGGACGGTCGCGGCCTGTGACCCCGCGCGGCTGCTCGTCACCAAGGGCAAGGGCCCGATGGGCGTCAACCTGGCCATGAGCTACACGCTGACCCCCGACGGCGACGCGACGACCGTCCGGATCGACGGCGAGTTCACCGGCGCGGCGGTCTCGCTCATGGGCGGCAAACTCAAGGATTCGGCGACCGCGGCGCTCCAGGAGTCGCTGCGGAGGCTCGACGGACTGGTGGCCTGACCCCCTCGGGGCCACTGCGCGACGGGGCCC
>NZ_JBHVHQ010000897.1:0-3441 GCF_042800135.1 Streptomyces sp. NPDC057654
CGCAGGTCCCGCAGCGCCGCCTCCATGGCCGTGATCCGCTGCCGCAGCTCCTCCCCGTCGGCCAGCTCCCCGCGCGCCAGTTCCCGCTCGACCCCGGAGAGCCGCTCCAGCAGCGCGTCGATGCGCGCCTGATCGCGCAGCAGCAGCTGCTGCAACTGCCGGTTCTTGCGGTACAGATCGAGGAACACGGTGACCTTGGCGCGCAGCACCCATGGGTCGAACGGCTTGGTGAGGTAGTCGGCCGCGCCGGTGGCGTAACCGCGGAAGGCATAGCCGGAGTTGGAGTCCGTGCCGGTCAGGAAGATGATCGGCACGTCCTTCGTCTGATCGAGCCGTTTGATGTTGGCGGCGGTCTCGAAGCCGTCCATGCCGGGCATCAGCACGTCGAGGAGCACGACGGCGAACTCCTGGCGCAGCAGCGCCTTCATCGCCTCCTCCCCGGACCGGGCGCGCACCAACGGCTCGCCCAGGGAGGTCAGGACGGCCTCCAGGGCGGCGAGGTTGTCGTCCATGTCGTCTACGAGGAGGATGCTCGCCCGGTCGGCGGCTCCCGGGGCCTCGGCGGTCGTGGTGGAGCCAGAGCTCATGAGGGCCTCGCGGTGTTCTCGGCCGACTCTACGGTCGGTGCGGGGGCGTCGGGGTCCAGCAGCCGGAGCGCCACGGTGAGCAGATGGTCCACGTTCACCGGCTTGGTGACGTAGTCCGAGGCGCCGACGGCGATGGACTTCTCGCGGTCACCGGGCATGGCCTTGGCGGTGAGGGCGATGATCGGCAGTTCGGCGAAGCGCGGGGTGCGGCGGATGGCGTCGATGGTCTCGTAGCCGTCGAGCTCCGGCATCATGATGTCCATCAGCACGAGCGCGACATCGGGGTTGATCTCCAGCTGCTCGATGCCCTCCCGCCCGTTCTCCGCGTAGACGACGGGCATGCCCACCCGGCCCAGCACATGGGTGAGGGCGAAGACGTTGCGGATGTCGTCGTCGATGATCAGCACCCGGCTGCCGTCCAGGATCTCGCCGGCCCGGCCGGCCCGCCAATCGTCGAGCCGGGTCGCGGTGGGCCAGTTCAGCTCCTCCGGCGCGTCGTGCGCCTCCTGGGCCCGGTGCGGATGCGAGCGCGCGGCGAGGCCGGGGACGTCGGGGCCGGCCAGGTGGCCGGACCAGTCCGGCGGCACGTACAGGGTGAAGGTCGAGCCCTTGCCGGGCTCGCTCTCGGCGGAGATGCGGCCCCCGAGCAGCCCCGCGATCTCGCGGCTGATGGAGAGGCCGAGGCCGGTGCCGCCGTATTTGCGGTTGGTGGTGCCGTCGGCCTGCTGGAACGCCTCGAAGACGGCGGAGAGCTTGTCGGCGGGGATGCCGATGCCGGTGTCGCTGACGGCGAAGCCGATCTCGGCCCCCTTGCCGTCCTCCTCGGCGGGCACCCGCTCCACGCGCAGCACGATCTTCCCGGCCGCGGTGAACTTGATGGCGTTGGAGAGCAGATTGCGCAGGATCTGCTGGAGCCGCTGCTCGTCCGAGAACATCTCGCGCGGTACGTCCTCGCCGACCGTGACCTCGAAGGCGAGCCCCCGGTCGATGGTGACCGGCCGGAAGGTGGCGTGCACATAGTCGAGGAGCTTGATCAGCGGGAGCTTCTTGGGCCGTACGTCCATCCGGCCGGCCTCGATCTTCGACAGGTCGAGGATGTCGTTGATCAGCTGGAGCAGGTCCGAGCCGGAGCGGTGGATGGTCGTGGCGAACTGCACCTCCTGGTCGGAGAGGCGGCCGTCCGGGTTGTCGGAGAGCAGCCGGGCCAGGATGAGCAGCGAGTTGAGCGGGGTCCGCAGCTCGTGCGACATGTTCGCCAGGAACTCGGACTTGTACTGCGAGGAGGTGGCCAGCAGCGCCGCCTTCTCCTCCAGCTCCGCGTTGGAGCGCTGCAACTGGGCCTGCTGGCCCTGGAGTTCGTCCGACCGCTCCTGGAGCTGCTGCGCGAGGCGCTGGGACTCGCTCAGCAGCGACTCGGTGCGGGAGTTGGCGATGATGGTGTTGATCGCGACGCCGATGGTGGTGACGAACTGGTCGAAGAACGCCAGGTGGACGTCGGAGAAGCGGGAGAAGGAGGCCAGTTCGATGACGCCCAGTAACTGGTCCTCGAAGAGGATCGGGATGATGACGACGCTGGCCGGCGCCGCTTCCCCCAGCCCCGAATTGATCTTGATGTAGCCGACCGGCGCCTCCTCCACCAGGATGCGCTTCTTCTCCAGCGCCGCCTGCCGCACCAGCCCGTGGGCGGGCATCCCCGGCGTGTCCACCGTGGCCCCCTGCGCGGAGCCGTAGCCCGCGATGAACGCCAGGCCGCGGGCGCCCGCCTCCGCCGCACCGGCCGTGCCCTCGTCCGGCTCGGCCAGGAAGAACGCCCCGTACTGCGCCTTCACCAGCGGAGTCAGCTCGCGCAGGATCAGATCCGCGACCTCCATCAGATCCCGGTGCCCCTGCATCAGACCGGCCAGCCGGGCCAGGTTCGACTCCAGCCAGTCCTTGGCGCGGGTCGTCTCGCGGAGGTTGGACACCATCAGATTGATGTTGTTCTTGAGCTCGGCGACCTCGCCCTGGGTCTCCACCGTGATCGAGCGCGACATGTCGCCCTGCGCCACGGCGCTGGCGACCTCCGCGATGGCGCGGACCTGCGTGGTGAGGTTCGACGCCAGCTCGTTCACGTTCGTCGTCAGCCGCTTCCACGTGCCGTACACGCCCTCGACGCGCGCCTGGCCGCCGAGGTTGCCCTCCGTGCCGACCTCGCGGGCGACGCGGGTGACCTCGGCGGAGAACGAGGAGAGCGTGTCGACCATGGTGTTGATGGCCGTCTTCAGCTCCAGGATCTCGCCGCGCGCGTCCACATCGATCTTCTTCGACAGGTCGCCGTTGGCGACGGCCGTGGTGACCTGGGCGATGTTGCGGACCTGCGAAGTGAGGTTGTCCGCCATGAAGTTGACGTTGTCGGTGAGGTCTTTCCAGACGCCGGAGACGCCCCGGACCTGGGCCCGGCCGCCGAGTCTGCCGTCCGTGCCGACCTCGCGGGCCACCCGCGTCACCTCGTCCGCGAACGCCCGCAACTGGTCGACCATCGTGTTGATGGTGTCCTTCAGCTCCAGGATCTCGCCGCGCGCGTCCACGGTGATCTTCTTCGACAGGTCCCCGTCCGCCACCGACGTCGTGACCTGGGCGATGTTGCGGACCTGCGAGGTCAGGTTGGAGGCCATGAAGTTGACGTTGTCGGTGAGGTCCTTCCAGACGCCGGAGACGCCCCGCACCTGCGCCTGGCCGCCGAGGTTGCCCTCGGTGCCGACCTCGCGGGCCACGCGCGTCACCTCGTCGGCGAACGCGGAGAGCTGGTCGACCATCGTGTTGATCGTCGACTTCAGCTCCAGGATCTCGCCCTTCGCCTCCACGGTGATCGTCT
>NZ_JBHVHQ010000898.1:0-3439 GCF_042800135.1 Streptomyces sp. NPDC057654
ACGAGGCTCTGGAACCCGCCGCCGGCGTCCGGCCGGGCGGCCGTGACGGGTCCGCCGCGCGCCAACGGGGCGCCGGGCAGCGGCATGTAGCCGATCTCGCCGGCCCCGCCGGTCGCTCCGCGCAGCAGGGTGCCGCCGAGCACGATGGCGGCGCCGACGCCCTCGTCGGCCCAGATGAGCACGTAGTCGTCGAAGTCCTGGGCCGCGCCGTCGTGCTGCTCGGCGATGGCCGCGAGGTTGACGTCGTTCTCGATGACGATGGGGGTGCCGATGACCTTGGCCAGCTCGTCGCGGATGGTCCGCGAGTGCCAGCCCGGCAGGTGCGGCGCGTACCGCAGGGTCCCGGTCTGCGGGTCGAGCGCGCCGGGCGTCCCGATGACGGTGCGGTGCAGCGCGTCGAGCCCGAGCCCGGCGTCCGCCAGCGCGCGCCCCACGACCTCGGCCACCAGTTCGGCGGTCTGTTCGCGCTGCGGCTCGGGGGTGTCCCGCGCCTCGGCGCGGTGCTCGCCGACGATATGCCCGGTGATGTCGGCGACGACGGCGGTGATCCCGTCGGGGTCCACGGCGAGCGCGGCGACGTGCGCCACCGTCGGATTCACCTCGTACAGCTGCGCGTTCGGCCCCGGCCGCCCGGTCACGTTCCCGGTGGAGCGGACCAGCCGGGCCGCTTCGAGCCGGCTGAGCAGCTGCGACGCCGTGGGCTTGGACAGCCCGGTCAGCTCGCCGAGCCGGGTGCGGGTCAACGGGCCGTGGGCGATGAGCAGATCGAGCGCGGCGCGGTCGTTCATGGCGCGCAGTACGCGCGGGGTACCGGGAGTCCCGGCCATGGTGGTGCACCCGCCCTTCGACATCGCCTTCGACTGTCTGTTAGGAAACTTTCCTATCGGTGAACAGGACGTTAAAGCCGACGTCAGTGGGGCGTCAATGGTCCGAACGCGCTGCTTGTCAAAGTGTTATCAACGCAGGACGGCCCCCGGGCGGAATGCGCCCGAGGGCCGGTGCCGGATGCCGTACGCGCCTATACGCCCGTGACGCCGTCGATGCGCTCCCGGATCAGGTCCGCGTGCCCGTTGTGGCGCGCGTACTCCTCGATCATGTGCACCAGAATCCACCGCAGGGAGACCGTCGACTCCCCGACGATCTTGGCGAACTGCTCGTTGAGCGCCCCGGAGCCGTCCAGCGAACTCCCGGCTGCCGCCTCGCGCGACCGCTGGACCTCCGCCCGCCAGTCGGTCAGCGCAGCGTCCATGCCGCGCTCCGCGACGAGCGTGAACCCGTTGCCGATCGCCTCGTCGTACGACGCCTCCCGCCCGGCCAGCACCTCCTGGAACCACTTCCGCTCGACCACGGTCATGTGCTGCACCAGCCCGAGCAGCGTCATCGCCGACGGCTCCACCGCCGCCAGCCGCACCTGATGGTCGTCCAGCCCCGCGCACTTCGTCGCCAGCGTCTCCCGCTGGAAGTCCAGCCAGCTCTCCAGCATGGCGCGTTCGTCGGCGTGCGGGGGCGGTATGGACCGCCCCATGTATGTAGTCGACATGCGCGCCACTTTCGCACGCCAGTGCGGCCGTTCGACAGGTCCGAGACCTGCTCCTACTTGCCCAGCGCCGGCGGCGCCGGAGGCTGTTGCGGTATCGGGGTCGTCGCGAGGGACTGCGGCGAGGTCGGGTTGCCGAGGGCGGAGGGGGCGGCGACGGTGGCGGAAGGGTCGGGGGCGGGGTCCGCGTCGGCGGGGGCGGCCGGGGTGCCGATGCGGATGCCTTCGGCGTCCAGGGCCTGCTTGATGCGCCAGCGCAGCTCGCGTTCGACGCCCGCCGCCTTGCCCGGCATCGTCTTGGCCTGGACGCGGACCACCACCGAGTCGAGCGTGACCGAGTCCAGCCCCATCACCTCGACCGGCTCCCACAGCGACTCGTCCCACGGCGCTTCCTTCGCCATGTCCTCGCCCGCCGCCGCGATGACCGTACGGGCCCGGTCCAGGTCCTGGTCGTAGCGGAGGGTGACATCGACCTCCGCGGTGGACCAGCCCTGGCTGAGGTTGCCGATGCGCTTGACCTCGCCGTTGCGCACGTACCAGATGGCGCCGTTCGGGCCGCGCAGCTTGGTGACGCGCAGGCCGACCTCGATGACCGTGCCGGTGGCGACGCCCGCGTCGATCTCGTCGCCGACGCCGTACTGGTCCTCCAGGATCATGAACACCCCGGACAGGAAGTCCGTGACCAGATTGCGCGCGCCGAAACCGATGGCCACGCCTGCCACACCCGCGCTGGCCAGCAGCGGAGCCAGATTGATCTGGAGCACGGACAGCACCGTCAGCGCCGCCGTTCCCATGATCACGAAGGATGCGACGCTGCGCAGCACCGAACCTATGGCCTCGGACCGCTGCCGCCGCCGCTCGGCGTTTACCAGCAGGCCGCCCAGCGCCGTGCCGTCCACGGCCTGCGCCGTGCGGTTCATGCGCGCTATCAGCTTGGTGATGCCGCGCCGGATCAGCGACCGGAGCACCACCGCGATCACGATGATCAGGATGATGCGCAGGCCGTTGCCGAGCCAGGTGGACCAGTTCTCCTCCACCCAGCCCGCGGCGTTGTTCGCCGTCTGCGTCGCCTCGTCGAGGGAGGTGACGCGGTGCGGGGTGGTGTCGGCGGCCAGGACAGCGGACCAGGACACAGCAGGGACCCTTCGTGTCGGACATGCCCGCCGGGAGCACGGCGCGGACAGCCAACCAGAGTAACGGGAGGGCAACGGTGCCCCGTTGCTGTGTTCGATTGATCGCGGGTCTTGACCGGAGCGTGAGCGGGGGATGAAAGAGGTGTGCTGCAAAACACCTGTGGCCCGTTACCTGGTGATGGTGGCGCTCCGACCAGGGACCGGGGGACACTTGGTGGAGATCGTCCCGGCGCGAGCCACGCGCCGCCGGCGTACAAGGAGGCACCCGTGCCGCATGTCCTGGTCCTCAACGCGTCGTACGAGCCGCTCGGCGTCGTACCGCTCCGCCGCGCGCTCGTACTCGTCCTCAATGAGAAGGCCATCTGCCTTGAGGACTCCGGCGCCTTTATGCACAGTGCGACCCACGTCATACCCGCGCCGAGCGTCGTGCGGCTGAAGCGCTTCGTGCGGGTGCCCTTTCGCGGCCCCGTCCCGCTCACCCGCCGCGCCCTGTTCGCCCGCGATGGCGGCAGATGCGCCTACTGCGGTGGCGTCGCAACCAGCGTCGACCACGTCATCCCGCGCAGCCGCGGCGGACCCCACGCCTGGGAGAACGTGGTCGCCGCCTGCCGCCGCTGCAACCACGTCAAGGCCGACCGGCACGTCGCCGAGCTCGGCTGGCGGCTGCGCCACCAGCCCGCGCCGCCATCCGGGCTGGCCTGGCGCATCATCGGGACCGGGCATAGGGACCCGCGCTGGCTGCCCTATTTGCAGGCATACGGCGCGGAGG
>NZ_JBHVHQ010000899.1:0-3438 GCF_042800135.1 Streptomyces sp. NPDC057654
CGCGTTGGTCGCGGGCGGGCGGGGCAGGGCTCCGGGGGCGTCCTCTGGGGCGCTGTGCTGGTGGGGGTGCGGGGGGCCCACCCGGCCGGGGTGGTCGGTCCCGCCTTGGTGGCGGCGCAGGCCCGCGACCCGGCCGCTTATGTGGTGGTGATGCCGAGGTGAGGCCCTGGGGCGGTCAGCGCTGTGCGGTGAGCCCCTTGGTCAGGGGTGTTCCGGCCCCCTTCGCCGGGGCCTTGCCGCAGTACTCGGCCTCGACCAGCGCGTTGGGATCGCCCGCGTAGTCCGCGTTGTAGTTGAAGGCGAACGCGTGCCGCCCGTCGAGGGTGTTGACCGCCTTCGACAACGAGCCGTGGATGCCGCCGTCGTGGCCCCACACCGTCACCCCGCACGACAGCTTCGAGGAGAACACGCCCAGCCCGTAACGGGTGTCGGGGCCCCCGGCCGGGACGGTGGTGAGCAGTTCCCGCTGCTGCTGCTTCGGGAGCAGCTCGCCGCGGAGCAGCGCCCGGTAGAAGCGGTTGAGGTCGCCGGTCGTGGAGACGACGGCGCCCGCCGAACCGGCCAGCGTGGGGTTCAGCTCGGTGACGTCGTAGATCTTGGCGCCGGGGGACGCCTCGCCGAGCGTGGAGTACGCGCGGCCGTGCGGGCTGGGCAGCTCGGTCTCGTCGCCGGGGACGCTGGTGCCGTCCAGGTCCAGCGGCTCGATGATCCGCCGCTCGATCTCGTCGGCGTACGAGTGGCCGGTGGCCTTCTCCACGATCATCCCGGCGAGGATGTAGTTGGTGTTGGAGTAGTTATAGCTCTTGCCGGGATCGAAGTCCGGCTTGTGCCGCATGGCCAGCGCGACCATCTGCTCGGGCGTCCAGGTGTCGTAGCGGTGCTTCAGGAAGCCCGGTCCGAAGGCCTTCTCGATGAATTCCGGGTCGGCCGTGTAGTTGAAGATCCCGCTGGTGTGGTTGAGGAGCTGCCGTATCTTGATCTTCGCGCCGTCGTGGCCGTTGCCGTGCACCAGGCCCGGCAGCCAGTGGTCGACGGAGTCGTCGAGGTCGAGCTTCCCCTCCGCCTCCAGTTGCAGGACGACGGTGGACACGAACGACTTGGTGATGCTGCCGACCCGGAAGCGGTCGTGCGCCAGCCGGGGGCGTCCGGTGCGGGTGTCGGCCTCCCCGGAGGAGCCGTTCCAGGTGCCGTGTCTGTCCTGAACCTGCCCCAGCACCCCCGGCACCCCGGCCGCCACCTGGGCGTCCATGGCCTTCTGGGTGGCGGCGTGGCCGTGCTCCCCGCCGGTTTGCGCCTGCGCGGGGGCGGCGAACGCGGCCGTGGCCAGCGCCGCGCTCACCGCCGCCCCTATCAGTCCGTTCCGTACCGTGCGCGTGGTCATGGGCGATCCCTCCAGCGGTCGCGGTTCGATGCACCCGGGAGGACTCCTGCACGGCCCGTACCGTTGCTCCGCCCCCGTCCCGCCAGTGAGTTCAGGACACGCGATACCCGCGCGTACGGACTCGGGGAGCGCTCATCAGCGCCGGGGCAGCAGCAGTTCGGTGTTGCGGTCGCCCGCTTGGCCGGCGAGGTCGGTGCTCCCGCCCGGCGCGTTGAAGGCCAGTTCGCGGTAGAGGGCGGCGAGGCCGGTCTGGGAGAGGTCGTGGAAGTCGGTGCGGTGCGGGGCCGCCGACTCGATGAGGGTGGTGAAGAGCGAGACGGTGCCGTCGTGGTTGTCCGTCACCTCGATGACGCGCGCGAGCTGCGGGTAGTCGACGTGCGAGGCGGTGGAGACCTCCCAGAACGTGCCGCGCGGGACGATCTTGTTCCGGTGGCTGTGGCCGTTGATCCAGGCGAGCACGTTGCGGTGGCGGCGGAGCACGGCGATCAGCTCGTCGCCCTGGTGCCGGGCCTCGCGTGGGCGGGCCGGGTCGGGGGTCGCGTTGTTCATGCTCCAGCTCGCGTGGTGGCTGAAGACGAGCGCGTACTGGTCCTTGTGCTCGGTCAGGGTCCGCTCCAGCCAGCGGAGCTGGGCGGTGCCCAGCGAGCCCTGGTAGTGGCCGCCGGGATCGGTCGAGTCGAGGCTGATGCCGATGACGCGGTCGGAGATCTTGAAGGAGTAGTAGAGGGTGCCCGCGTCGAGGTTGTCCTTGCCGTAGCCGTGGCCGACGGGGCCCGCGCCGGTGTGCGCCGGGTCGAGGTGCGCGGCCAGGTAGTCGCGGGTGGTGGTGGCGGCTCGGCGCGGGTCGGGCGTGATGGTGCGCATGTCCTTGCGGTGCGCGCGCAGCAGCTCCTCGATGCGCTTGCCCTTGGGGTCCACGCCGCCGGCCTCGCCGTCGATGATGCGCTTGGCCTCGGCGGCGCCGATGATCTGGAGCTTGCGGTTGCCGGTGGCGACGTCCGCTATGAAGCTGCCGACGCCCGGGTAGCAGCCGCCGGAGAGCCCGTCGTGGTTGCCGTAGGTGGAGTACCAGGGGACGGCGAGGCCGGGGCTGTTGACGGTGCGGGTGGCGGCGGCGAGATAGCCCGGCAGGTGCGGGAAGCCCTGCTGCTTGTCGGCGTCGCGCAGCGTGCTCTCGGGGTTCCAGAACAGCTTCAGTCCGCTGTTCTGGACGCCTTCGTAGTGGGTCGGGTGGCCGGTGTTGGGGGTGATCCGGCCGCCGGACATGGCGGTGAGGAACCAGTCGAGTTCGGCCCTGGAGTTGTTGTCGCCGTTGTCCCCGGTGGTCATGACGAAGGAGAGCGGGGAGCCGGTGGCGGGGCCGGTGCGCAGCGCGTTGACGCGCTCGATGAGCGAGACGACGCCGGGCATGGTCAGCGCCTCGTGGGGGCGCCAGGAGCCGGTGTTTCCGGCCCGGAAGAACTCGTAGCGCAGCGGGTGCTGGACGTCGGTGAGGTGCAGGTCGGTGAACTGCACGAAGGAGGCGACGGTGGTGCGGCGGTCCGCGCGGCCCTTCTTGGCGGCGGCGAGTTCGGTACGGGTCTGCCGGGGCCAGCCGGGTCCGTCGCCGAGCCGCCGGTAGGGGCCGGAGCCGCGGGGGGCGGCGACGGTGGCGAGGGTGGTGCCCTTCGGCGAGGGGGCGGCGGGGACGGCGGGGGCCTTGCGGGCGGCGGCCGCCCCGATGGACTCGGCCGCGCCGGGGGCGGCGGTCGGGGAAGCGGTCGCCGAGCCCCCGCCCGGCCCGAACGCGAGGCCGAGGCCGGTGGCGGCGCCGACGGCACCCGTGGCGGTGAGGAACGTACGGCGGTCGAGGGCGGCGGCTGCGGAGCGGATACGGGACCTGCGTGACATGCCTGTCTCCCCGAGTGCGAACGCGAATGTGGCGGGCGGCCGTGGCCGGCCTGTCACAGAGGATCGTTGGCATCGGGAATGACCTGGGCGTTAACGCGACGGCAACGGCCGCCGCCGATCGCTTCACAACGATCTTGGCGGTTGCGAATCGCCATGCGGGGCTCGCC
>NZ_JBHVHQ010000900.1:0-3436 GCF_042800135.1 Streptomyces sp. NPDC057654
GGAGCGGGAGTTGTGACAGGAGTCACGTCGACGGGCCGCCGATACGGCCGTCAGCTCAGGGTCACCTGACGGTTGGTGAGGCCGCCGCGCGCCCGCCGCTCCTCCGGGCTCAGCGGGGCGTCCGTGGCGAGCGCCTCGGCCAGCCGCTCCGCGAAGGCGGCGGCGGGCTTCTCCACGTCGGCGGCGCGCATCGCGACCGGCAGGTCCCACACCGGCACGGTCAGGCCGTGCGCGCGGAACGAGCCCACGAGCCGGGTCCCCTCGCCGAGCGAGGAGGCGCCGGCGGCGTGCAGCCGGGCGAGGGCGTCCAGCAGCTGCTCCTCGGGGTGCGTCATGACCCAGCGCAGGTGGTTCTTCTCCGGCGTCTCGCACCAGTACGCGGCCTCGACACCGGCCAGCCGGGCGGTGGGGATCGCGGCCTCGTTGGCGCGCTCCAGGGACGCGGCGACCTCGCCGGTCGCGTTCTCGGCATCCTCGATCCAGAACTCGAACCCTTCGTGGACGACCGGCGTGAAGGGCTGCTCCGGGTCGAGCAGGTCCTGGAGGCGCGGCCCGTCGGCGGGCACGCGCTCGGCGGCGACCGGGTTGCCGGGCTCGGCGGTCAGCGCGCGCCGGAGCGTGTCCGCCAGGTCGCGGCTGATGTCGCCGGAGGCGGTGTCGTTCTGGAGGCCGAGCAGCACGGCCCCGTTGTCGCGGCGCAGCGCGGGCCAGGCCATCGGCAGCACGGTCGCGAGGGTGACCGAGGGCACGCCCTCGGGAAGCCCGTCCTTGAGGTGCAGCTCGACGGTGGCGGCGGGCACCAGCTCGCGCAGCGCCACCCAGTCGCCCTCGCCCGGCAGCCCCTCGAAGGGGCGCTGCACCAGCTCGGTGACGGCCTGCGCGGCCTGGCGGCCGTGGCACGCCTTGTAGCGGCGGCCGGAGCCGCAGGGGCAGGGCTCGCGGGCGCCGACGGCCGCGATCTGCGCGTCGTCGGCCTGCGGCCGGGCGGCCTTCGTCTGGGGGCGGCGCTTCTTGGCCATGGCGTGCGTGTCTCCCGATCGGTCCGGCTCGTACGGGCGCGAGCCTAGCGGTCGGGGGAGCGCGGGCGACCGGGAGCCGGGCGGCTCCCGGCCCGTACGCGCCGGGTGCACGGGACTGCGGTCCTGTGGCCCGTACACGCTGGGCGTACGGGCTGGGCGTACGCACTGGGCGTACGGACTTGCGGCGCCCTGGCTCGTACGGTCGGGGCGCTCGTACGGGCGGAGTGCACGGGCTTGCGCGCCCCCTTGCCCGTACGCGCGGGCGGACGGCTTGCGCGCCCCCTCCCGCTACCGGTCCGGCCCCGGGGCTACCGCAGCTCGTCGATGTCGGCGAAGGCCGCCGGCATCGCGGCGATCGACGGCATCGGGGCGCCGCGGGTCGACCCGGCGGGGCCGCTGGCGGGGCCGCCCGAGGGGCCGAGAGCGACGCGCGTAGCGAAGCTCTCACGTGCGGAAAGAGCAGCCCATACGGTCACCTCGCCGGAGGCGTCGCGGACGCCCCACTCCTGGGACAGCGCCCGGATGATGTTGAGGCCGCGCCCCCCGCGCGCCGTGACGGACGGAGTGGCCGGAAGCGGCCGGGTCGGGCCGCCGCCGTCGGTGACCTCGACGGTCAGCCAGCCGAGCTCGTCCACGCGCCAGGCCGCGAGTATGGTGCCGTCCCCGCTGCCGTTGCCGTTCCCATTGCTGCTGTTGCGCCTGTCGTCGGGGCTCAGCGGGCGGCCGTGCCGGCACGCGTTGCTGAGCAGTTCCGAAAGGATCAGTACAGCGTCGTCGATGACCGAATCCGCCACTCCGCTCATGCGCAGATCCTCGCGCATGCGGTGCCTCGCTACTCCCACGGCCGACGGACCATGGGGTACGGCCATGATCGACGACGTGGGCACCTCCTGTGCCACCACCAACGCCACCCCCGAGACCTCCTTCGCCCCACGCCAGGGGATGAATGCCCCAATGGACTGGACCGGAAACCGGCCAATTGTGATCCGGGGAGGCACTTGTAACGAAGGAATGCGCAACGAACGCGCCGGTGCACACCCTGTAATGGTTCCTATCAGCGGTCGAGTTGGGACAGCACCTGCTTGGGGCGGTTTGTGATCACGGCATCCACGCCGAGTTCCGCGCACAATTCGACATCGGCCGGTTCGTTTACCGTCCAGACGTGTACACGGTGCCCGGCGCGGTGCAGCCGGTGCACGTAATCGGGGTGGTTGCGGATGATGCGGATGCTGGGGCCGGCGATCCGTACGCCCGCGGGGAGCCGCCCGTCGCGGTGGCGCGGGGAGATGAACTGCATCAGGTAGACGGTGGGGATGGCGGGCGCGGCGGCGCGTACCCGGTGCAGGGAGCGCGCGGAGAAACTCATGACGCGGACCTGGGAGGGCGGCGGGCCGGCTTCGTCGTCGGCTCCGGCTTTGGGGGGCTCGGCGAGGCCGAAGCGGTCGAGGAGGTCGAGGAGCTTCTCCTCGACCTGGCCCGCCCAGCGGGTGGGGTGCTTGGTCTCGATGGCGAGCTCGACGCGGCGGTCGGCGTCGGCGACGAGTTCGAGGAGGCGCTCCAGGGTGAGCACGGAGGTGCTGTCCCGGTCCGGGGCCTCGTGGTCGGCGGCCTGGCCCTTCCAGGAGCCGAAGTCGAGGGCGGCGAGGTCGGAGAGTTCCAGGGCGGAGACGGCGCCGCGGCCGTTGGAGGTGCGGTTGACGCGGCGGTCGTGGACGCAGACGAGCTGGCCGTCGGCGGTGAGCCGGACATCGCACTCCAGGGCGTCCGCGCCGTCCTCGATCGCTCTTCGGTAGGCGGCGAGCGTGTGCTCGGGGGCTTCCTCGGAGGCTCCGCGGTGGGCTACTACGGAGAGGGGCGGTCGCTCGGGACGAATGTCCCTGGCCGGGCGTGCATAGGTCACCGAGTTATGGTGCCATCGCGAGGCGTAGTCGCGCATGCGGTCCCTTATGTCCGGGTGGTCCGGTTCGGCCGGAAACATCGAAAATAAAGGAAGACGAAGGGTGCCCGCGAAAGGCACAGCCTCCGTTTACAGCGGTCTGACGTCTGATGGGAAAGGCTGTAGTCGGACGCTCGATTGCGTGGGCCGATGCGTGGACCAATGCATGGACCGATTGCATGGACCGATGCGTGGGCCGCGGCCATGATGACCACTGACGTGCACCTGAGGAGAGAGCTGTGAGCACCGAGAACGAGGGCGCTGCCGCTACGCCTGCGGCGGCGCCGCGTACGGCACCTCCGGCGCCGGACACCGCGTCGGCGCCCACCGCTCCCGAGGCTCCGGCCGCGCCGCCGGCTCCGGCGGCTCCGCCCGCGCCTCCCGCGCCGCCGGTACCGCCGACGGCGGAGGGCGCCACTCCGGCTGACCGTACGGAGCAGCTGCCTCCGGTGGAGCCCGGACAAGGCGCACAGCCCCAGAC
>NZ_JBHVHQ010000901.1:0-3433 GCF_042800135.1 Streptomyces sp. NPDC057654
CGACAGCTACGACGCCGAGCGCCGCCCGGCCGGCTGGTTCGCGGCCGACGAGTCCAGCCGCCGCATCGCGAGCTTCCAGAACCTCGCGGCGGCCCCCGACCCCACGCTCGCCCATCCTTACATCCTGGCCACCGGGGCGTTTCAGCACACCGCGGGCGCCCTGGTGAGCGGCCCGGACGACGCCGACGACCCGGAGCCGGTCACCGAGTTCGCCCCGGCCGGCCGCGTCGGCACCCGCGTACCGCACCGCTGGCTCGACGGGGCCCGTACGCGCTCGACGATCGACCTCGCGGGGCCCGGCTGGTGTCTCCTCGCCGGACCGGAGGCGGCCGCGCCGCGCACGGACCGACTCCCGGTCCACCGGCACGACCTGGACTTCCTGCCCGCCGGGCAGTGCCTGTTGCTGAGGCCCGATCAGATCGTCGCCTGGCGGGGGACGGACCCGGGCGCGGCGGTCGAGGTGTACGACGGTCTGCTGCGGGCACCTGCGGCGAGCGGGGCCGGCGGGTAGGGGTAAGGCCGTACGGGCGTGGGGGCGCGTTGTCGTACGGGCGTACGGGCATGGGTGCGGCGGGCTACGCCGTTCGGGGGAGCGGCCCGCGTAGGGTGAGCGGTGTGACCGATCTTCCTGACCTCCGGATCGAGCTCGACGGGCGGGCCGCGACCGCCGAGGAGCTCTTCGCCCCGCTGATGAGCAGCTATGGCCATTTCACCGCCATGCAGGTGCGCGGCCGGGCGGTGCGCGGCCTGGAACTGCACCTCGCGCGGCTCGACTCGGCCACGCGCGAGCTGTTCGGCGCGGGCCTCGACGGCGGACGGGTCCGCGAGCTGATCCGGCACGCGCTCGCCGACACCGAGGACGCCTCCGTACGGGTCAACGTCTTCCGTCCGACGCCCCGCGCGGAGCCCTCGCTGCTGGTCAGCGTGCGCCCGCCCACGACCATGCCGACCACGCCGCAGGCCCTGCGCAGCGTGCCCTACCAGCGTCCCGTCGCGCACATCAAGCACACGGGCGGCTTCGCACAGGGCTACTTCCGCGACCAGGTCCAGCGGGCGGGCTTCGACGAGGCGCTGCTGACCGGCCCCGACGGCACGGTGTCCGAAGGGGCCATCACCAACGTCGCCTTCATCGACGGCGACACGGTGGTGTGGCCCGACGCCCCGGCCCTGGACGGCATTTCGATGCTGCTGCTCCGGCAGGCGCTGGACAGGGCGGGCCTGCCCTGGCGGCAATCCCGTGTGCGTACGGCCGACTTGGCCTCGTACGCCGGGGCCTTCCTCACCAACTCCCAGGGCATCGCACCCATCTCCCGCGTCGACGAGCTGGACTTCCCCGGCGACGCGCCGCTCGTGGACGAGGTCGTCCGGATCTTCCAGACGATTCCGGCGGACGCTGTCTGAGGCTTTCCCTGCCGATTCCCTGCCGATTCCCTGCCGATTCCCTGCCGATTCGCTGCCGAGGGGTGTCGCGCGGACCGTACCGGCTGCGCGTGCCCGGCGGATCCCATGGCCGCCGGGGCCATCTGCTCGACGGCCCGTCACCGGCCTTCCCCGAGGTGCGGTACCTGCCGTAGCGGCACATCGCATTCTCGCCACCGGGGGCGCCCCTCGTCGCCGCCGACCGGAGCCCGGACTCGGCGATCGTCTTCACCGTGACCCGCAGGTCAGTTCAACTAGCTTGCAATAAATGGGAGTTGGCGAAGTCGGTACACGCACGCTCGGTTTCGGACTGATTGAACGTCAACTCCCCTGGAAACGTTGACAGTCGGAATCCCAGTCCATACCTTCTTGGATCGTAGGAAAGATAAATGATTGATGATCCGATAGACGGTGTGAGGGACTGGGGGAGTCTTGATGACCGAGTCGACCGCGACAGCCGCTGCCGTGCCGGGGCCCGGCAGCGGACGCGGATGGACGCTCGCCGCCGTGTGCGTGGCGACGTTCATGCTGATGCTCGATCTGACCGTGGTGAACGTCGCGCTCCCTGATATGCGCACGCATCTCCACGCGACCTTCTCCGACCTGCAATGGGTGCTCGACGCCTACGCCCTGGGGCTCGCGGTCTTCCTCCTCACCGCGGGCTCCCTGGCGGACCGGCTCGGCCGGAAGCGGGTGTTCAACACCGGATTCGTGATCTTCGTCCTGGCCTCGCTGGCCTGTGGCCTCGCCCCGAACGCGGCATTCCTGTCCGCCGCGCGAGGGGTGCAGGGCCTGGGCGGCGCGATGCTCTTCGCGGTCGGCCCGGCGCTGATCGGACACGAGTACCGCGGCAAGGAGCGGGGCAAGGCGTTCGGGATCTTCGGCGGCGTGGTGGGGCTGTCCATCGCGTTCGGACCGTTGATCGGCGGCGCCCTCACCGACAGCCTCGACTGGCGGTGGATCTTCCTGGTGAACGTCCCGGTCGGCATCGCCGCGCTGGTGATCGGCGTGCTGCGCATGCGCGAATCGCGGGACCCGCGAGCGCACCCGGTGGACTGGTGGGGGCTGGTCCTGTTCTCGGGTGCGCTCGCCCTTCTCGTCCTCGGCTTTCTGCGCGGGGAGGCGCAGGGCTGGGGGAGCGCCGCGATCGTGGGCATGTTCATCGCCTCGGCGCTGCTCTTCGCGGCATTCTTCCTCGCTCAACGGCGGCTCGGCGAACGGGCGATGCTGCGCCTGACGCTCTTCCGCAACGTCACGTTCAACGGCATCTCGGCGGTCACCCTGCTCTGCGCGGCGGCCACCATGTCCACGCTCTTCCTACAGATCTCCTACGTGCAGAACGTGCTGGGCTTCTCGGCCTGGGACACCGGGCTGCGGTTCCTGCCGCTGACGCTCACGCTCTTCGTCGCGGCGGCGGTCAGCGGCAGTCTCACGACCCGGATGCCGCAGCGCGTGCTCGTCGGCTTCGCGATGACCTTCGTGGCGCTGGGGCTCGCCCTGGTCCTGCTGGTCGACGCGGACAGCGCCTGGACGTCGCTGCTGCCCAGCATGTTCGGACTCGGCCTCGGCATGGGCCTGTTCAACCCGCCGCGCGCCTCGCTGTCCATCGCGGTGGCCGAGCCGTCCGAGGCGGGCATGGCGTCGGGGATCGGCGAGACCTTCCAGCAAGTGGGCGTCGCCGTGGGCATCGCGGCCTTCGGCGCGCTGTTCCAGTCCAGGGTCACCGACCTGTTCGTCGACTCCGAAGCGGGTCGTCAGCTGGGCGGACGGGCCCAGGAGTTCGGCGAGGCGGTCGCCGCCGGCGGCGGCTCGCAGGCAGTGGCGGGAATGCCCGCCGCGATCGCCGAGCGACTGGACCAGGCGGCCCGTACAGCGTTCGCGGACGGCCTCCACGAGGTCATGATCGTATGCGCGTCGATCGCGGCACTCGGCGCACTGATCGCGTTCGCGTTCATCCGCACCCGAGATCTCCATGAGAGCGCCCTGACCGGGGCGGAGAGCGAGGGTGCCCGCG
>NZ_JBHVHQ010000902.1:0-3431 GCF_042800135.1 Streptomyces sp. NPDC057654
GCCTGTGACCCAGTCGATACGGACCGGTCAGCCGACCAGCCCCTCCGCCAGGTCGTCGGCGAGATCCTCGGTGAGGTTCGACTCCGTGCCCGGAATCCCGAGGTCCTGCGCGCGCTTGTCGGCCATCGCCAGCAGCCGGCGGATACGGCCCGCCACCGCGTCCTTGGTCAGCGCCGGGTCGGCGAGCGCCCCCAGCTCCTCCAGCGACGCCTGCTTGTGCTCCATGCGCAGCCGGCCGGCCGCGGCGAGGTGCTCGGGCACCTCCTCGCCGAGGATCTCCAGCGCCCGCTGCACCCGCGCGCCCGCGGCCACGGCGGCCCGCGCCGAGCGGCGCAGATTGGCGTCGTCGAAGTTCGCGAGCCGGTTGGCGGTGGCCCGCACCTCGCGCCGCATCCGGCGCTCCTCCCAGGCCAGCACCGACTCGTGCGCGCCGAGCCGGGTCAGCAGCGCGCCGATCGCGTCCCCGTCCCGTACGACCACCCGGTCCACGCCGCGCACCTCGCGCGCCTTGGCCGCGATCTGGAGCCTGCGGGCGGCGCCGACCAGCGCGAGCGCGGCCTCCGGGCCGGGGCAGGTCACCTCCAGGGACGAGGAGCGGCCGGGCTCGGTGAGCGAGCCGTGGGCGAGGAACGCGCCGCGCCAGGCGGCCTCCGCGTCGCAGGTGGCGCCCGAGACGACCTGCGGGGGCAGTCCGCGGATCGGCCGGCCGCGGCCGTCGACCAGGCCGGTCTGCCGCGCCAGCTGGTCACCGCCCGCCACTACCCGCACCACGTATCTGCTGCCCCGCCGCAGCCCGCCGGGGGCCATCACCACCAGGTCGGAGGCGTGCCCGAAGATCTCCAGGATGTCCTTGCGCAGCCGCCGCGCCGCGATCCCGGTGTCCAGCTCCGCCTCGATCACGATGCGGCCGCTCACCAGGTGCAGCCCGCCCGCGAACCGCAGGATCGCCGAGACCTCCGCTTTCCGGCAGCAGGTCCGGGTGACGGGAAGCCGGGAGATTTCGTCCTTCACCGCTGCCGTCATCGCCATGGGCCGATCCTTCCATGCATCCGAAAAATACGGTCGTACGCGGCGGCCAACAGCTCCGGGTCGTGCTTCGGGGAACCGTCGAGCGCGGCGACCGGCGCCAGCTCGACCGCGCCGCCGAGCCGCTTCGCGGCTTCGGTGAGGCTCTCCCGGTCGGGCACGGCGGCCTCGTCGGCCAACACCACGTCCAGGGCGAGTTTAGGGGCGTGTCGGGCCAAAACCTCCAAATGACGCTGCGGGGAGAAGCCATCTGTTTCACCGGGTTGCGGTGCCAGATTCAACGAGAGGACCCGGCGCGCCTTGGTCTCCTGGAGCGCTTCGAGCAGTTCGGGGACGAGCAGATGCGGGATGACGGAGGAGAACCAGGAGCCGGGGCCGAGCACCACCCAGTCGGCGTCGAGCACCGCGGCGACGGCCTCCGGCACCGCCGGCGGGTCCTCCGGCACGACGTGCACCGACTGCACCTCGCCGGGGGTCAGCGCCACGGTGGCCTGCCCGCGCACGGTGGACAGCTCGTCCGGGCGGTCCGCGTCGTGGCCCCGCACAAGCGCCTGGAGCTCCAGCGGCACCGCCGACATCGGCAGCACCCGGCCGTGCGCCCCGAGCAGCTTGCCGACCAGGTCCAGGGCGCTCACATGGTCGCCTAGCTGCTCCCAGAGGGCGACGATCAGCAGATTGCCGACCGCGTGCTCGTGCAGCTCGCCCTCGCTGGTGAAACGGTGCTGGATCACCCGCGCCCAGGTCTGGCCCCAGTCGTCGTCGCCGCAGAGCGCGGCCAGCGCCTTGCGCAGGTCGCCGGGGGGCAGCACGCCGAGCTCGTCGCGCAGCCGCCCGCTGGAGCCGCCGTCGTCGGCGACGGTGACGACGGCGGTGAGATCGCCGGTGATCCGGCGCAGCGCGGTGAGCGAGGCGGACAGCCCGTGGCCGCCGCCGAGGGCGACGACCTTGGGCTGGGCGCCCCGAGGGCCCCGGCGTGTACGGCTGCCGGGCACAAATCTGCGCACGCGCCGCATGCGCAGCGTGCGATTCGTCATTCGCGCCCCATGTCCCGGTGGACGACGACGGTCTCGACGCCTTCGGAGACCAGACGCTGGGCGAGCCGCTCGGACATGGCGACGCTGCGGTGCTTGCCGCCCGTACAGCCGACGGCGATGGTCACATAGCGCTTGCCCTCGCGGCGGTAGCCGGCGGCGATGAGCTGGAGCAGCTCGGCGTACCGGTCCAGGAACTCCTTGGCGCCGGGCTGGTTGAACACATAGCCGGAGACCTCCTCGTTGAGGCCGGTGAAGGGCCGCAGCTCCGGCACCCAGTGCGGGTTCGGCAGGAAGCGGCAGTCCACCACGAGGTCGGCGTCGACCGGGAGCCCGTACTTGTAGCCGAACGACATGACGGTCGCCCGCAGCTCAGGCTCCTCCTCGCCCGCGAACTGGGCGTCCATCTTGGCGCGCAGCTCGTGCACGTTGAGGCTGGAGGTGTCGATGACCAGGTCGGCGTCGCCGCGCAGCTCGCGCAGCAGGTCGCGCTCGGCCACGATGCCGTCGACGATGCGGCCGGGGCCCTGGAGCGGGTGCGGCCGGCGGACCGACTCGAAGCGGCGGACCAGGGCCTCGTCGGACGCCTCCAGGAAGATCACCCGCCGCTTGACGTGCTTGGCCGCCAGCGCCGCGAGCGACTCGCGGAGGTTGTCGAAGAAGCGCCGGCCGCGTACGTCCACGACCACGGCGATACGGGCCACGTTGCCCTGCGAGCGGGCGCCGAGGTCCACCATGGTGGGGATCAGGGCGGGCGGCAGGTTGTCGACGACGAACCAGCCGAGATCCTCCAGGCACTTCGCGGCGGTGCTGCGGCCCGCCCCCGACATGCCGGAGATGATCACCAGCTCGGGAATGGCCGCCGTCTCGCCTCCCTGCTCCGCCGTCGTCGTACTCACCTGTGCTCCGTCTTCGTGGGTCTCGTTCATGCCTCGTGCCCCCGTTCCGATGAGGAAGCGGCGGGTGCGGCCTCCTCATCCTCAATGATCTCTCCTGTCGCGGTATTCACCGCAGGGGCGGCCGGAGCCGCCGTGGCGAGGGCCGCGGCGACGGTCTCGGCGGTCTTGCGGCCGATGCCGGGCACCTCGCAGATCTGCTCGACCGTCGCGGCGCGCAGCCGCTTGACGGAACCGAAGTGCTTGATCAGCGCCTGCTTGCGGCTGTCGCCGAGACCGGCCACGGCGGCCAGCGGGCCGGCCTTGATGGCCTTGGCGCGCTTGCTGCGCTGATACGTGATGGCGAAACGATGCGCCTCGTCGCGGACGCGCTGGAGGAGGTAGAGCCCTTCGCTGCTGCGCGGCAGCACGACCGGGTCGTCCTCGTCCGGCAGCCAGACCTCTTCGAGCCGCTTGGCGAGCCCGCAGACGGCGACGT
>NZ_JBHVHQ010000903.1:0-3429 GCF_042800135.1 Streptomyces sp. NPDC057654
CATCCAGCCCGTCCGGCGCTTGAGGACCGGGGTCCGGGGCAGCGCCCCGAGGCATTGGCCTAGGACGGCCCGCACCCGCCGCGGTCGCCCCGCACCACCCCCAGCCCGTCCGGCGTTTGAGGACCTGGCCGCCGCCCCGAAAAATCCCGGCCCCCCGCCCCACCCACCGGCACACTGAACCCCATGCCCCCACCGCCCACCACCCCCGTCACCGTCCCCGCCGAACTGGCCGAGGCCCACGCCGGATACCCCCAGTACGTCCGCGACGGCGCCCCCTGGATCACCACCCTCCCCACCCTGGCCGCCCAGTTCCTGGACCACTGGCGGCTACGCCGGACCGGTGCCGCCATGCACGGCATGGTCGCCCTCGTCCTCCCCGTCGTGCGCGAGGACGGCACGCCGGCCGCCCTCAAGCTCCAGCCCCTGGACGAGGAGAGCGTCGGCGAGCCCGTAGCGCTACGGGCCTGGGGCGGCGACCGGAGCGTACGGCTGCTGGAGCACGACGCCGAGTCCGGGACGATGCTTCTGGAGCGGCTCGACGCCGAGAACTCGCTCGATGACGTCCAGGACGTCGAAGCGGCCCTCACGGACCTCTCCGAACTGCTGGCCCACCTCGTGTCCCACCCCGCGCCCGCCGGAATGCGGACCCTGGCCGACATCGCCGCCGCCATGCTCGACGACGTGCCGAAGGCGCTGTCCGAACTGCCCGACCCCGGCGACCGCGAACTGCTGCGGCAGTGCGCCGCGGCCGTGCGCGACGTCCTCGGCGAGCCCGGGGACCGGCTGCTGCACTGGGACCTGCACTACGAGAACGTGCTGGCCCCGCCGCCCGGTTCGGACCGGGGAACGTGGCTGGCCATCGACCCCAAGCCGCTCGCCGGCGCCCCCGGCTTCGACCTGATGCCCGCCCTCCACAACCGGTGGGAGGAGATCGCGGCCACCGGCGACGTACGGCGCGCCGTCCGCCGCCGCTTCGACCTCATGACCGAAGTGGTCGGCCTGGACCGAGAGCGGGCGGCGCGCTGGACGCTCGGCCGGGTGCTCCAGAACTCCCTGTGGGACGTGGCGGACGGCGAGCACGCCGTGCGACCGGATCAGGCGGCCATCGCCCGTGCCCTGCTGCCCTGTTGAGGCTGCTTGCCACGTTGAGGCTACTGCCCCGCTGAGGCGGCGGCCGGGCCCAGCCAGGCGAGCGCTCCGGCGGTGAACGCCTTGACGCCCGTGATGACCGTCGGCTCGGCGAGCGGGGCGAAGAACGGGGAGTGGTTGTACGCCACGTCCGAGTCCATGGTGCCCGCCTTCTGAGCGGTCTCGTAGGTCTGCGCGTCGATGCCCCCGAAGAGCCAGTAGCAGAGCGGCGCCCCGGCCGCGGTCGCCAAGAGGCAGACGTCCTCGCTCCCGGTGATGGGCCCGGGGTCCAGGACGCGGTCCGTGCCCAGTTCGGCGCCGATGGCCGCCATGGTGCGCCGCACGGCGTCCGCGTCGTTGACGAGGACCGGGAAGGAGTCGATGGTCTCGATGTCGGGCTCCCGCTCCGCGCCCGAGGCGGCGGCCTCCGCCCGGATGATCCGCTTCACCGCCGCGAGCACCCGTGTCCGTACGGGCTCGGTGTAGCTGCGGATGTTGACCTTGATCTCGGCCTCGTCCGGGATGATGTTGTCCTTGGTGCCGGCCCGGATGGAGCCGACCGTCACCACCGCCGTGTCGCCTCCGGCGACCTCGCGGGAGACGACCGTCTGGAGCCGCATCACCGTGGCGGCGGCCATCACCACCGGGTCGACCGTCGACTCCGGCCGCGAGGCGTGGCCGCCGCGCCCGTACAGCCGTACGCGCAGGGAGTCGGTGGCGGAGAAGGCGGGGCCGGGGTGGCAGCCGGCCATCCCGGCGGGCATCGGCACCACGTGCTGGCCGAGGACGACGTCCGGGGTGCCGAACCGCTCGTACAGACCGTCGCCGAGCATGGCCTTGGCTCCCTGGCCGAGCTCCTCGGCGGGCTGGAAGACGCCGATGACCGTGCCGGACCAGTGCGCGCGGCCCTGCGCGAGGAGTTGGAGCGTGCCGAGCAGACAGGTGACGTGCGTGTCGTGGCCGCAGGCGTGCATGACCGGGACCTCGTTGCCCTCCGGGTCGGTGCCGGTGGCCTTGGACGCGTAGGCGAGGCCGGTCTGTTCGCGTACGGGCAGCCCGTCCATGTCGGCGCGCAGCAGCACGGTGGGGCCCGCGCCGTTGCGCAGCACCGCGACGACGCCGGTGCGGCCGACGCCGGTGGTCACCTCGTACCCGTACGAGGCGGTGCGGCGGGCGGCCTCGGCGGCGGTGCGGTGTTCGGCGAAGGACAGCTCGGGGTGGGCGTGCAGATCGCGGTAGAGGTCGGCCAAGGGCTCCTTGATGCCGTCCAGGCCGTCGAGAACCGTTCGTGTCGCCGTTGTCATCACGCGCTCCTCTGCTCGGTTGTCGCTCCGGTTGTCGCTCTCCACACACTCCCACCCTCAGCACAGTTGTACGCCTGGGCACTGACAACGCCACCGCACGGGGGCGGTGGCGTTGTCAGCGGCGGTGTCGGAGGCCGGGTGCGGCAGCGGAGCCCAACAGGCCCCCGGCGGCGGTCAGTCGTCCCCGGCGACCGTCAGCGAGCGCAGCTTCTGGCCCGCGTACCAGGTGGCGGCGACGGTGACGCCGATCAGCAGGATCAGCGCGAGCGGCAGCCCGACCTCAGAGGTGATCGCCCCGTCCGCGCCGATCTTCTGGGCGAGGGCCAGGGCCCACTGCTGGACGCTGAGGGTGCGTGCGCCCTCGACGACGCTGCCGAACAGGGCCTCCCAGACGAGCGCGTAGACCAGGCCGACGACGACCGCGTGCCGGGTGACGGTGCCCAGCAGCAGGAAGATCGCGCTGTAGGCGACGGAGGCGACGGCCGCGGCGACGGCGTAGGCCACCGCGATCTGCTGGCTGTTGCCGTTGAGCAGGAACCCGGCGATCAGGGTCGGCACGGCCGAGAAGGCGACGCTCACGCCGATCGCGACGAGCAGCTTCGTGAAGATGATCGTGGGCCGCTTGACGGGCTTGGCCAGCAGATAGACGACGGAGCCGTCGTCGATCTCCGGGCCGATCGCGCCCGTGCCGGCGATGACGCCGATCAGCGGGACCATGGTGGCGAGCGCGAAGCCGCCCAGGACGTCGACGGCGGTCTGGTCGTCGGCGCCGGTCATGGCGCGGATGGCCGCCGCGATGACCAGCAGCAGCACGGGCAGCGCGCACAGGATGAGGGCTCGGCGGCGGCCGAGGAGGGCCCGGTAGGTGAGCCGGGCGACGGTGTGGTTGTACATCGCTTCAAGGCTCCTAATTCGTGAGTAGGTGGCTCCAGGTCAGCCCCGGAGAGACTGCTGGACTTGGTGTGGATGGGTTGCGTGGTGGTCGCATGGGCGCCGG
>NZ_JBHVHQ010000904.1:0-3419 GCF_042800135.1 Streptomyces sp. NPDC057654
GGTACCGCGCCGACCGCCATTGGCACACCTGGGCCCAGCTGATAGTTTCGCGCCGTACAGCAAGGCGCTCGACGCGGGGTGAGGGGGAATCCATCGCGATGGCACTGATATCCGTCAACGGAATTCGCATCAATTACGAGGACCACGGTTCGGGCGAACCCATAGTAATGATCATGGGCACCGGAGGCGGCGGCCGCGCGTGGCGGCTGCACCAGGTGCCCGCGCTGACCGCCGCCGGCTACCGGGTCGTCACCTTCGACAACCGCGGCATCCCGCCGACCGACGAATGCGCCGGCGGATTCACCATCGACGACATGGTGGCCGACACGGCGGGGCTCATCGAAGCACTCGGCCTCGGCCCCTCCCGCGTCGTCGGAACATCACTCGGCGGCTACATCGCCCAGGAACTCGCCCTGTCCCGGCCAGATTTGGTGCGGCAGGCGGTGCTGATGGCCACCCGCGGCCGGGTGGACGCCATGGGCCGGGCGCTCGCCACGGCGGAGGCCGAGCTATACGACTCGGGGCTGGAGCTGCCGCCCCGCTACGCCGCGGTCGTACGGGCCCAGCAGAACCTCTCCCCGCGCACCCTGGAACACGACGAGCAGGCGCGGGACTGGCTCGACCTCTTCGAGATGGTGGTCCAGGACGGGCCGGGCACCCGCGTCCAGATGGACATCGCGCCGCCCGCGGACCGGCTGCGCGCCTACCGGCGGATCACCGTGCCCAGCCATGTCATCGCGTTCGCCGACGATGTGATCACCCCCGCGAAGCTGGGCCGGGAGGTCGCCGACGCCATTCCGGGCGCGACCTTCGACGAGATCGCCGACTGCGGCCACTACGGCTATCTGGAGGACCCCGCGGCCGTCAACAAGGCCATGGTCGAGTTCTTCCGCCGGCCCGCGCAGCGGTAGGGGCACGCATCTACGTGCTGCGGCCCACCGGCCCGGAGAGCACCGGTGGGCCGCATACGCGCGTGCCGCGGGCCGGCCCGCGCCGGGCAGGGTCAGCCGTCGGACGGCGTGCGGTTGAAGCCGCGTACCGCCAGGAACACCATGACGACCAGCAGTGCGAGCGTCGCGCCCACCGCCGCGTACACGGAGTCGCCGATCGGCCAGCCCAGCGCCACCCGGCGGGCGGCGTTCACCACGTACGTCAGAGGGTTCGCCTTGGCCACGAACTGGAGCCAGCCGGGCAGCACATGGGTCGGCACGAACGCGCTCGACGCGAAGGTCAGGGGGAACATCGCCAGCGGCCCGATCCCCGCGACGACCTCCTTGTTGCGCAGCCACGACCCCAGCGCCAGGAACCCCCAGACCACCGCCCAGGTGACGAACAGCGTCAGCAGCACCCCCACCGCGAGCCCGAGCACACCGCCCCGAGGATGCGAGTCGAGCAGCAGCAGAGCCGTCGCCAGCAACACCGTGAGCTGCGCCGCGACCCGCACCAGATAGTCCAGACTGCGGGCCACCAGCACCGAGGACATCCGGATCGGCATCGACCGGAACCGGGACAGCACACCGTTCTCCATGTCGAACAGCAGGCTGTAGCCGGCCCCCGTCGCCGTGCCGGTGGCCGTCGTGATGAGGATGCCGGGGAGGAGGTAGTCGATGTACGCGACGCCCGGCGGGAAGTTCTTCGGGTTCGACATGCTGCCGAACACCTGACTCATGATCAGCAGCAGGATCAGCGGCTGGACCAGCTCGAACAGCAACAGCCGCCGGTTGTTGACGAAGGCGCGTAGGGAGCGGCCGGCCAGCACGCCGATCTGGGTGAGGCGGCTGCTGGCCGGCCAGCCGGGCGCGGAGGACACCCGCACCGGAGGCGCGGCGGGGCTGATGGCCGGGGTAGTCATCACAACTCCTGATACGGGGTCAGTTGGCGAGAGCGGTCGGCCGGCCGGCCCGGACGGTCCGGTGGGTGAGCGCGAGATACACGTCGTCCAGCGTCGGCTCGGTCAGGGAGAACCCGGTGACGTCCAACCGGTCCTGGTCCAGGGCGCGGACGACGGTGGCCAGATCCGCCGAGGTCTCGGCCGGGGCGCTGATCGAGCCGGTGACCGCGTCCTGAGCGGGCGTCAGACCGGCCCGGCCGAGCGCCCGCATGACGGCGCCGGAGTCCGCCGGGTCGGCCGGCACGATGTGCACCGCGCGGCTGCCGACCTGCGACTTGAGCTGCGCGCTGGTCCCGGACGCCATCACCGTGCCGTCGGCGAGCACGGTGATGGCCCCGGCCAGCCGGTCCGCCTCGTCGAGGTACTGGGTCGTCAGCAGCACGGCCGCGCCCTCGCGGACGATGCCCTCGACCACCTCCCACAGCGCCAGCCGGCTGCTCGGGTCGAGCCCCGTCGTCGGCTCGTCCAGGAAGACCACATCGGGCCGGCCGACCAGGCTGGTGGCCAGGTCCAGCCGCCTGCGCATGCCGCCGGAGTACGTACGCGACGGCCGGTGCGCGGCCTTGGTGAGGTCGAAGATCTCCAGCAGCTCGTGCGCGCGGGCCCGCGCCTGGCGGCGGCTCGCGCCGAGCAGCCGGGCGATGAGGATGAGGTTGTCGGTGCCGGACAGGTTCTCGTCGACCGCGGCGTACTGCCCGGTGAGCCCGATGCGGCCGCGCACCTCGTGGCTCTGGCCGACCACGTCGTAGCCGGCGATGCGCGCCGCGCCGCGGTCGGGCGGCAGCACCGTGCAGAGAATATTGATCAGCGTGGTCTTTCCGGCGCCATTGTGCCCCAGCAGTCCGTGCACCGTGCCCGCGTGCACCGAAATATCCACGGATGAGAGTGCGGCGACCTGTCCGAAGCTCTTTCCGATTCCGATTGCCTCGATCATCGGCCCATGCATCTATTACCCCCATGTGCAACGCGTGACCGATGACGAGTTGTCATATCGGCGCGCACGGCACGCTACGGCGACCATTTATGCAGTGTCAAAGATTCCCGCCCGGAACATGAACACCGCGGGTGCACATCGCGGGTGAACACAGCCGATGAACGCCGCCGATGAACATCCGGCGGGGGAGTGGGTCCGCCCGGTGTCCGGATAGCGAGATCCGCGCCACACCGGCCGCCCCGGACCGTCGCCCCGGGACAAGCGGAATGAGCGAATCATCTCCGCTCCGCCGGCCCCACCGGCCGCTTCCGGGATTGGCCGCGCCCATTCCCAGCGGCCCGCCGGACGACGGGGCGCGTCCCCGGCGACGGCCGTGCGCGCGGCCCGTGTTGGCCAATCCGCGCACGGCCGGAATAAGATCCGCTGTAGCCCCGCGTATCCGGCAGTGCCGGTGCACGCCGTGTCCAGGTGTGGCCGATACTTCGCGATGGCATTTCATCCCAGATTTTACGGAGTGAATTACTCATGTATCGGACCATGATGAAGTCCAAGATCCATCGGGCGACCGTCACCCAGGCGGACCTGCACTACGTC
>NZ_JBHVHQ010000905.1:0-3418 GCF_042800135.1 Streptomyces sp. NPDC057654
GTCGGATGCCGCGGCCCGGCGCGCCTCCCCGCAGGCTTCGCCGCGTCGCGTCGCCCGGCGCGTACGGCCCTTCCCGACGAATATCACGGACGAACATCCCGAATGGACATCCTCAGTCACGGCGTCGGTGGCACGGTTCATGCGGCCACAGGCGCAGTTGGAGCATGGCGGCGAAGCGGGCATCGGCGTCGGCGAGGTCGAGGGCGCCTACTTCCGCGAGGCGGCGCAGGCGGTAGCGGAAGGTGTTCGGGTGGACGTGGACGGCGGCGGACGCGGTGGCCACGTCGCCGAAGGCGTCGAGCCAGGCCCGCAGCGTCGGTACCAGGCAGGTGTGGTGCGCGGCGTCGTATGCCATGAGGCGGGCCACCGGGCCGGTCGGCGGGTCGCCGCGTTCGGCGATCACGTCGGTGAGTTCGAGCAGGAGCGACTCGACGAACACGTCGGCGATCCGGGCCACCGAGCGGGAGCCCGCGCCCGCGCGCAGCACCCGCAGCGCGCGGTCCGCCCCGGCGCGGGAGGCGGGCAGTCCGGCGCTGTCGCGGGCGTACGGGCCGACGCCGACGCGCAGTTCCTGGCGGTCGCCGACGCGTTCCAGGAACTCGTCCGCGACCCGCACCGCCCGGTCCTCGGCGTCCGCGCGGTCGGCGTGGACCGGGACGATGCCGTAGACGACGTCGCCGACCAGCGCGGCGGCCGAGCGCGGGTGCACCGCGGTCAGATGCATCGCGAACGCGTCGGTCAGGCGCTGCCGTTCGGCCACGTAGCGGGCGTGCCGGGCCGCGGACTGGTCGCCGTCGGGGCGGCCCGCGGCCGCCAGGGCGAGGACCGCGCCCGGCTGTTCGGCCAGCCCCAGCCGGGCGACGGCCTCCGCGGCGCCCGGCCCGCCCTCCAGCGCCGTGGCCACCAGGTCGGAGCGGAGCCTGCGCTCCACGTCGGCGCCCGCGCGCAGCCGCAGCATGTGCAGGGCGACCAGCTTCGCCGCGTCGCACAGCGCCTGGGCGCGTTCGGCGCTGAGCGGTTCGCGCACGGCCGCCCAGATGGAGCCGAGGATCTCGTCGCCCGCGCGCACGGTCAGGGCCACCCGCGGCAGGCTCTCGGCCTCGCCGTCGCCGCCCGCGAGGGGGCGTACGTACACGGGCCGGTCGCTGCGGTTCATGGCCTGGAAGACGCCGCGCTCCTCCAGGACGCGGGTGTACCGCTCGGGGACCTGGCGGCCGAGGATGGTCTCGACGCGGGAGGAGTCGGCCTCGCCCTGCCGGCCGGAGAAGGCCAGCACCCGCCAGCTGCGGTCCTCGATGGTGACGGGCGCGTCAAGGAGCGCCCCGATCGCGTTGGCCAGCGCGAACAGGTCCCCGGACGACACCCCGCCCAGGGACTCCGGGCCGGCGTCCCCGACGTCGCCCTCGGCGATGACCGAGCGCAGCATCGCGGCGATCTGCGCCCAGGAGGCGCCGCGGGCCAGGCCGAGCAGCGCGACGCCGGAGCGCCGTACCGCCGCGGCGACCTCCTCGTCGACGGCGACCGGCGCGCGCACGACGAGCCCTGCGGCGCCCTGCGCGCCGAGGGTGTCGAGCAGTTCGACGATCCGGGCGGGCTCGTGCACGGCGACGCCGAGCACGAGGGCCCGGGGCGGCGGCACCGGCTCGTCGTACGGGTCGTGGATGACGACGCCGCCGATGTCCCCGGAGCCGGAGCCGGAGCCGGAGCCTGGGGCGGAAGGGGAACCTGGGCCCGGCCCCGCCCCCGCGGCATCGACATCCCCCAGGACGAGATCCAGCAGCGTGGGGCCGAGGTCCTCCAGGACGCGCCGGAGGCCGGCTCGCGGACGGGGGGCCACCGGGATGAGCACGTTTCCTCCCTCGGGGTGCGGAGACCGATCTCTTGTACGCCGTATAGGTGTCGATCCTATGCGGTGCCCACCGCCCGCGACAGCCCCACCCCGGTCACCGCCCCGCATCCGGCCACCGGCCCCCACCGGTCACCGTGCTACACCGCGATCCACTCGGTGGAGACCGTCACCTCCTCCAGCGCGTCCGCCAGCGGCTCCACCCCGATGCCGGGCCCCGTCGGCACCGGCAGATGTCCCTCGTCCAAGGCGAACGGCTCGGTGATGTCGGTCCGGTAGTAGCGGTCGGAGGCCGATGTGTCGCCCGGCACGGTGAAGCCCGGCAGCGCCGCCAGCGCCACGTTCGCCGCCCGGCCGAGCCCCGTCTCCAGCATCCCGCCGCACCACACCGGCACCCCGTGCGCCGCGCACACGTCATGGATGCGGCGCGCCTCCAGATAGCCGCCCACCCGGCCCGGCTTGATGTTGACGATGCTGGTCGCGCCGAGCGAGATCGCGTCGGCCGCCGCGCGGGCCGAGGTGATGGACTCGTCCAGGCAGATCGGCGTGCGCACCTGGCGGGCCAGCTCCGCGTGGCCCAGCAGATCGTCCTCCGGCAGCGGCTGCTCGATCAGGAGCAGGCCGAACGGGTCGAGCCCGGCCAGCAGCCGCGCGTCGGCCCGCGTGTAGGCGGTGTTGGCGTCGACCTGGAGGAGGATGTCGTCGCCGAACCGCTCCCGTACGGCCCGTACCGGCGCGATGTCCCAGCCCGGCTCGATCTTCAGCTTGATGCGTACGTAACCGGCGTCGAGATATCCCGCGACGGAGTCCAGCAGCTCGGGCACCGAGTCCATGATGCCGACCGAGACCCCGCACGGCACCCGCTCCCGCACCGCACCCAGCTCCCGCGACAGCGGCACGCCGCGCTCGCGCAGCTCGGCGTCCAGGACCGCCGTCTCCAGGGCGGCCTTGGCCATCTGATGCCCCTTGAAGGGGCTGAGCGCGGGCGCGACGCCGATCGCGTCCAGCTCCCCGCGGCGCTCGGCGAGCGCGGGCACGAGAAAGCGGGTGAGCACGTCCGCGCAGCCCTCGACGTACTCCGGGGAGTACAGCGGATCGCTCATCGCGACGCACTCGCCCCAGCCCTCCGCCCCGGCCGTCACCGCGCGCAGCAGCAGCGCCTCGCGGACGGTCTGCGTCCCGAAGGACGTACGGAACGGCGCGACCAGCGGCATCCGTACGCGGCGCAGCTCGACTCCGGTCAGTTTCATGACGCTTTCTCCCTTTCGACGATGTACCCACCGGTCCGGTCGAAGCCGGTGACCCGCGCCCCGTCCGCGAGCAGTCCGCCCAGCACCTCGCGCAGGGCCGACCGCCAGGAGGCGCCGCACGCCGGGTCGGCGGCGCGCAGCTTCTCGATGTCCTCGGGCACGGCGACCAGCACGGCCGGGCCGTCGAGCGTGCCGCGTACGGGACGGCCCGCCGGGGAGACGGAGAGGCCGGTGACGGCCCCCGCCGTGTCGGGCGCGGCAGGCCGCCCCGCGCAGGCCGCGACGGTCTCCGGCGCCTCCAGGGGCCAGGTCACCAGGAGCC
>NZ_JBHVHQ010000906.1:0-3409 GCF_042800135.1 Streptomyces sp. NPDC057654
GGTGCAGTTCGAAGGCCGCCTTGACGGCGGTGCCGCCGCACTCCGCCGTGATCGCCGCGGCCAGCTCGTCCTCGTGGTCGTCGATGACGCGCAGCGCACGCTCGAAGACGAGCCGACGGCGGTACGGGTTGGTGGCGCCCCAGGCCGGCTGCGCGCGCTCGGCCGCGCGATAGGCCAGATCGATCTCTTCGACCGTCGCGACGGTTATGGACGCGAGCTTCTCACCGTCGTACGGATTGAAGTCGACGATGTCCCAGGAACCGCTGCCGGCCCGCCATTCGCCACCGATGTACTGGTAGGCCAACTCATCAAAGGAGGAGAAGGAGCCGGAGGAGCAGGAGGAGTAGTCGGACATGCCATCCCTATCTGAGGTACCGGAAGTACGGGGAGTTCGCGCCGCCCGCGCTGAGACGGGCTCCTGATGGACTGTCATCCTACTTATGGCTTAGCCCAGTTGGACCAGTCGCCGCAACAACTCGCGGGTGCCTTCCGGGGAAAGGCTGTCGGCGCGCAGGCGGTCCATTACCCGCTCGTACTGCGCCACTTCTTCCCGCTTGTCGACATAGAGCGCACTGGTGAGCTGCTCCAGATAGACGATGTCCGAGAGGTCCGACTCCGGGAAGCGCAGCATGGTGAACGCACCGCTCTCCCCCGCGTGCCCGCCGTGCGCGAAAGGCATCACCTGAAGCGTCACATTGGGCTGTTCCGATATGTCGATGAGGTGCTGCAACTGGCCGCGCATGACGTCGGCGTCGCCGTACGGGCGGTGCAGCGCGGCCTCGTCCAGGACGGCGTGGAACTGCGGGGCGCGCTCGGAGACGAGGAGTTTCTGCCGCTCCAGGCGGAGCGAGACGCGCCGCTCGACCTCGGCGGCGACGGCGCCGGGCTGGCCGCGTACGACGACGGCCTGGGCGTACCCCTCGGTCTGGAGCAGCCCGTGGACGAACTGCACCTCGTAGATGGCGATATGGGAGGCGGCGCCCTCCAGGCCGACGTACGTCTGGAACCACCCGGGCAGGACATCGCCGTAGCTGTGCCACCACCCCGCGACGTTGGCCTCGCGGGCGAGGCCGAGCAGCGCCTCGCGCTCCGCCTCGTCGGCCACTCCGTACAGCGTCAGCAGGTCCTCGACGTCACGCGCCTTGAAGCTCACCCGGCCCAACTCCATGCGGCTGATCTTCGATTCGGAGGCGCGGATCGAATACCCGGCGGCCTCACGGGTGATGCCCCGTGACTCGCGCAACTTCCTGAGCTGCGAGCCCAGGAGGATGCGACGCACCACTGAGCCGCTCGAATCGCTCGTGGTCATTTCTGTGACCTTCCTGTCCGTTCCACACCCTTCTGAGGGCGACCCCCGCTCCCCCGGCGCCGAAGTCTGCCATCTCCGGGCTCCGTTGAGTGCGCGCGCGGTTACTCAGACAAGAGACAAGCCACCTGCTTACGCAAGAGGGCGTAGGAAGAATTGCCAATAAAAACCAACAAACCCCTACGAAACGAGCGCGTGCACGTGCATCTGCCCTTGCATCTGCCGTACGCATTCGGAACGATGGGCCATGCACACGTGCACGTCACGTCCACGATCGCCAGGAGTGCCTCGCATGGGTACCGAAGGATCGACTCTGCTCGCGCCGTTATGGCGAGGACTCCCACCGATCGAGCCCGCCGGCGTCTCCAACTCGGCCTCCTGCGCCCTCCCCGCCCGCTTCGAGGCGGTGCGCGCGGCCCGCAGATTCACCAGATCCACGCTCCAGCAGTGGGAACTCCCCGACGTCTTCGACGATCTGGCGCTGACCGTCTCCGAGCTGGTCACCAACGCGCTGCGGCACGGCGTCCCCGCCGAACGGCCCGCGCCCGGCGCCGCCTCGAACGTCGTCCGCCTCAACCGGGATCAGGAGTACGAGCACACGCGGGACCGGGGATACGAACCCGCCCGGCCCCGGGAGTACGAACCGCCCGTCCGTCTCCACCTGATGCGCTGGACGTCGCGTCTGGTGTGCGCCGTACGGGACCCGAGCGAGGAGAGCCCGGTCGCGGGCGAGGCCGGGACCGGCGAGGAGTGCGGCCGCGGCCTCTTCCTCGTCAACACCCTCAGCGACAGCTGGGGGTGGCATCCGCTCGCGGGACATCTGCGTGGCAAGGTCGTCTGGGCGCTGTTCCGGCTCCCGCGCGACTGACGCCACCGACCGCACGACTGAAGCCACCTGGCGAGCGGGGGGCCGGCTCCGGGGGCCGGTGCCGGAGCGGGGGCCGGTGCCGTACCCCGGAGCCCGGGCCGCGGACCGCGAGCCGGGACGAGAAGCAGCCCATCGGCCCCTGACCCCGTATCCGGCCCCGCGTCCGGTCCCGCATCCGGTCCCGTGCCCGGCCCCGCGTCTAGTCCCGTGTCAGGTAGTCGAATTCCCCGTCCTTGATGCCGAGCAGCATGGCCTCGATCTCGGCCGGGGTGTAGACGAGGGCCGGGCCGTCGGGGTGGCGCGAGTTGCGCACGGCGACACCGCCGCCCGGCAGCTTGGCGAACTCCACGCAGGAACCTTGGGAGTTGGAGTGACGGCTCTTGTGCCACGCGACCTCTTGAAGGTCCGATGCAGCCATGCCGTTGTACGCGTGGGGCACAGGACTCTCCCGGAAATTGCAGCTGTCAACTATCAACTGCTCCGGATCATAGCCGCGTTCATGTGCCTATGCATGAGCGGATGCACGTGCACGGAGGGTGTTCCGGCCACTACTCCGACCGCTACTTCGCGGTGGAGGAATACGGCAACAATGCCATCTCCCGAGCATTCTTGATCGCACGGGCCAGCTGCCGCTGCTGCTGGGCGGTGACGCGCGTCACTCGACGGCTCCGGATCTTCCCCCGGTCGGAAATGAACCGGCGCAGCAAATCCGTGTCCTTGTAGTCGATATACGAAATGCCGGCGGCGATCAGAGGGTTGGGCCGGGGCTTCAGCTGCTTGGCAGCGGTACCGCGTCGGGGCATGAGCAAAAGCCTTTCTCACAGGGCGGGTTACGGGGCAGGTCACGGAGGCGGGCCCATAACGGGTCCGCGGCGGGTCACACGGAAAACACGGAAAGTCACAGAACCGGATCCAGGAGTTCGTCGAATGCGAGCGACAGCCGCCGCCAGGCCGCCGGCCCGGCCGCGTACTCGGCATCCGTCAGCAGACACTCGTCCAGCAGCGCCCGCAGCCCGTCCCCGTCCAGCCCCGGCGAGGTGAAGGCCAGATGCTGGCCGCGGTCGCCGTGCTCGGGGTGCCAGTCCATGGCGGCGGCGACCCGCCGGGCCGGGTCGACCAGCTCCCAGGCGGCGTCCGGCAGCGACGCGAGCCAGGGCCCGGCGTTCTCCACACACAGCGCGCCGCCCGCCGCCTCCCAGGACAGCAGCACATCGGGCCGGTCCGCGAGCCAGAAC
>NZ_JBHVHQ010000907.1:0-3406 GCF_042800135.1 Streptomyces sp. NPDC057654
CCCCCACCCATCGCGGCAGCAGCCAGCGCCCTGGACCCGAAGGGTCCGAGACGAAACCCGCACCCACCCACACCGAATACCGCCCCACCCAGCAACACGCGACAGCCCCCATAAACCCCGCGACATCGGCGATCAGCCCCCGGATACTGATCTTCCATGGATGAGGTCAAAGTCGTCGTAGCCCATTCCGAGCGTGCGACGTTGCGCGTCGGCGACGTGTTCCTGAAGGTGGACGCCGATCAGGAGCGGCTCGATGTCGAGGTCGAGGCGATGGCTTTGGCGCCGGTGCCGACCCCGGAGGTCCTGTGGCGCAAGCCGCCCGTGCTGGCGATCGCCGCGGCGGAGGGGACGGCGCTCGGCCGTCTCGGCGAGCCGTCTGCCGCGTCACCCGCGGCATGGGCCGCAGCGGGTGCTGCCATTCGGACGTTGCACGACGCGCCGTTGCCGCCCTGGCCCGGCCGGCACGGTCGGGGCCTCGAAGAGTTTGCGGCGGAGCTCGACGACGAGTGCGAGCGGCTCGTGACGAACGACGTTCTGCCCGCCGACCTGGTCGCCCGCAACCACCAGATCGCCCAGGCCGCGCTCCAGCCCCGGACCCCGGTGTTCGCGCACGGTGACCTCCAGATCGCGCACGTCTTCATCGACAGCGCCGACAAGGTCACAGCCATCATCGACTGGTCCGAGGCCGGCCAGGGCGACGCCCTGTTCGACCTCGCCACCTTGACGCTCGGGTACGAGAAGCACCTCGGCGACGTCATCGCGGGCTACGGCACCGACGTCGACCTCGACGCCATCCGCGGGTGGTGGGCACTGCGCAGCCTGGTGGTGGTTCGCTGGCTGGTCGAGCACGGGTTCGACCCGTTTGCGCCGGGCTGCGAAGTCGACGTGCTGAAGTCCCTGATGTGAGGCGAGGCCACGGGCTCGAACCGGCTCGAACCGGCCCGAACCGGCAGGTCCGGCGCGCTCAGGCGTCCCCGCCGCCCACCCTCCCCGCGAACTCCCGAGCCGCGGCCAAGTCCCCGGCGTTCGGCCGTCGCCGATTGATGCCGCCTACGAGCTTGAAGGGCGCCCACGTGTCGTAACCCCGGCACGAGAAACTCCCCGCGACCTCGCCCTCGCCCTCACCCTCGCCCGAGCCCGCGACCTCGAACCCCTTGCTCTCCAGCACTCGCCCCAGCGGACGAGCGAACGGCACCAACGGCAGTCCCGGCAACCCGCTGGTCGCGAACACGAACGCCCGCCCCCACCGCGTCGCGGAAGGACCGGGCAACCCCTTCACGAATCCCGTCAGCCGCGGATGCAGCCGCCCGTAGAAGACCCCCGACCCGAACCCCACCACATCCGCCTCGCCCAACTCCCCCAGGTCGGCCTCCTCAGGAGTGACGACCTTCGCCCCCAGCACCTCGGCCATGCTGTCGGCGACCCGCCGCGTGTTGCCGTGCGACACCGATACGCACACGATGACGGCCTTCACCATCACCACTCCTTTCGCCATCCGCTTTCTCCAGCTTCCGCACTCCTGACAGCGCAGCGACGCCGAACGTGACAGCGGCCCTCAAGCCCGCCCCTCCCCCTCCCCCGCCTCGCCTCTGCCCCGCCCTGCGGGCAGGGTCGCGGTGGCCGCCCCAGAGGCCGACGACGCGCTCACCGCCGATGTCGACGACCAGCGAGGCTCCGACCTCCTCGCCCGCACGCAGTCCCAGCTCTGCTGCAACGCGACCCGTACGGCGTCGAAACGGGGCTGACTGGTGCCGTGGGCCCCGGCCCTGACCGGTGCCTTTCTCCCGACGTGTCGGGGGACTTCTTCCGGAACGGTCCGCGATGGACCGGTACAAACCGAGCCTCCCGCCAAACGGCCTCATCCCGCCGGAAGGTGCTCCTCAGCGAAGGCCACAAGATCGGCGACCGCCTTGTCCGCGGCCGGGTGATGCCCGACGACCAGGTGCCACACGTGCCCCATCCCCGGCGCGACGTCCAGGCGCACCGCCACGGAGTCGTCGGCCAGCTTCGCCGCCAGCCGGATGGCGTCGCTGAGCATCACCTCGTGCCCCCCGATCTGGATCAGTACCGGCGGCAGTCCGCGGGTGTCGGCGAAGACCGGCGAGGCCAGCGGGCTGCTCTGCGGGGCGTTGCCGAGGGCGATGTCCGCGGCCTGGCGCAGCCCCGCGCGGCTTACGGACGGGTCGACGCCGTCGAGCGTGACCATCGAGGCCCCGGTGTGTTCGAGGTTGGCCCAGGGTGAGATGGCGATCGAGGCGGCCGGCAGCTCAAGCCCCAGGTCACGGGCGGCGACCAAAGCGCTGACCGCCATCGCGCCACCGGCGGAGTCACCCGCGACCACGACGTTTTCCGGTGCGACGCCCTGCGCCAGGAGCCAGCGGTAGGCCGTCACGGAGTCGTCGACGGCGGCGGGGAAGACCGCTTCGGGCGCGAGCCGGTAGTCCGGTACGAGGACGCGGGCGCGCAGCCGCCGGGCGAGGGTCCCGGTCAGGCCGCGGTACCCCTGCGGGTCTCCCGCGACGTAGCCGCCGCCGTGCAGGTAGACCATGTACCGGCCGGGGACGGCGTTCTCGGGGACCGCGATTTCGGCGGGCACCCCGTCCGCGTCCACGGACTCGAAGGTCACGCCCTCCGGCGGCGGGAACGACTCCTGGAAGAACTTCCGGTAGCCGAGCCGGACGGTCTCCACGCTCTCGGCCCCCTCTCCGGCGACCGCGCCGAAGACGAGGCCGCTCTGCCGGGCCCACTCCTCGTAGAAGGCGGGGACATCGAACGAAGCCGTGGAAGCTATGGAAGCCATGGGAGAACTCCTCATCACAGGTGTCAGCGGCTGCGTTCCAACCGCCGATTGCTCTGCGAGTCTCCGACCCTCACATTGATGTGAAGGTCAAACGGACGGCCGCGCCACCCCGCCCGGCGCTGTCCTAGGCTCGGTCCCATGAAGATCGGAGAGCTGGCAGAGCGCACCGGAGCCTCCCGACGGCTGCTGCGCTATTACGAGGAACAGCAGCTCATCTCGCCCGGCCGCTCCGACAACGGCTACCGCGACTACGCGGAATTCCACGTGGGCCGCGTCGTACAGATCAAGGGACTGCTCGACGCCGGACTGCCCACCCGAATCATCCGCCAGATCCTGCCGTGCCTGGACCAGCCCAGGAGCATCTACTTCGACGACCTGACCCCGGAAATGGTCGACATCCTGGAACGCGAACACGACCACCTGACCGAGCGCATCGACTGCCTGACCCGCAACCGCGACTCGATCGCCGACTACCTGGACACGGTCCGCAGAATGAAGACGGCCGACGCCACGGCCGGCCCCACGGCCGACAGCACGACCGACCGCGCCGCTTGAAGCTCCGACGCCGATGCCGATGCAGTAGTAGTGGAGTGTAGTTATCTGTTT
>NZ_JBHVHQ010000908.1:0-679 GCF_042800135.1 Streptomyces sp. NPDC057654
GCTCCGGGGCGCGCAGCCGGGAGGCGGGGCCCTTGGCGAGGCACTGCACGATGAGCTGCCACAGGTCGTCCGGGATGCCGGGCAGCGGCGCGACGGTCTCGGTGACGTGCCGCCGCAGGATGGCCCCCGGGTGCCCGCCGCCGAACGGCGTGAAGCCCGCCAGCAGCTCGTACAGGACCGTGGCCAGCGCGTACACGTCGACGCTGGCGCGCGGCGGCAGCCCCTCGATGATCTCGGGGGCGAGGTAGTCGGGGGTGCCGATCACGCGCGTCGCGCGCGCGTGCCGGGGCGCGTCCACGAGGCGGGCCACGCCGAAGTCGGTGAGCAGCGCGGGGTGCGCGCCGCCGGGGCCCAGCTCGCCCTGCATGTCGAGCAGCACGTTCTCGGGCTTGACGTCGCGGTGCACGATCCCGGCGGCGTGCGCCGCGCAGAGGCCGTCGGCGACGTCGGCGACGATGGCGACGGCGGCCTCCGGCGCGAGGCGGCGCTCGCGGTCGAGCCGGGTGCGCAGGTCCGTGCCGCGGATGAGGTCCATGACCAGGGCCAGGTCGTTGCCGTCGACGACGAGGTCGCGGACGCCGACCACATGCGGGTGGTCGAGGCTGAGCAGCGCGGCGCGCTCCTGGACGAAGCGGCCGACGAGCTCCTGGTCGGAGGCGAGCTCCTCGCGCAGGAGCTT
>NZ_JBHVHQ010000908.1:689-3403 GCF_042800135.1 Streptomyces sp. NPDC057654
TCCCTCGGGCCCCTCGCCGAGCCACACCGTGCCGGCGCTGCCGCGCCCGAGGACCTGGTTCGCGGTGTACCGGCTGCCGATCTTCCGTGCCAAGACCACTCCGACTTCTCCGACATCCGACAGGGCGCGTTGGCGACAAAGCTACGCGGCTGAGGGGATGGTAAGGCTGCCGGTCCACGCCGACCGTCACTTCTGCGGCGGAAAGCACCCGCTGGATGTCGACATGTCGCCAGAGTCGGCCCACGGGGGGCCGACTCCGGCTCAGTTCTTGCCGAGGCCCGAGATCCAGTCCTTGGTGTCCTTGACCCAGTCCCAGGTGGCGTCCCAGAAGCCCTTGCCGTCGGCGACCCAGTCCTTGAGCGGGGTCAGCTCCCAGACCAGCCAGGAGCCGACGACGAGGATGACGATCACGAACAGGCAGCCCTTGAGGCAGCCGAGGCCGGGGATGCGCATCGGGTTCGCGCTGCGCTGCCGGGGCTGGCGCGGCTCACGGCGCGGCTCCGGCTCGGGCGGCGGCGCGTACCGCTGGGGCTGCGCGGGCTCCTGGTAGCGCGGCTGCTGCTGGGGCTGGTGCTGCGGCTGCTGGTACGGCGCGGGGGCCTGGGCGCGGCGCTGCTGGGGCCGTTGCGGCGGGCCCTGGGGCGGCCCTTGTTGCCCGTAACCCTGCTGCCCGTACGGCCCTTGCTGCCCGTAGCCCTGCGGCTGCTGCCCATACGGTCCTTGCTGCTGGCCGTACGGACCCTGCTGCTGACCGTAGGGGCCGGGGCCCTGCTGGCCGTAGCCCTGCTGCTGCGGGGCGGGGCGGTGGGGGCGGCGGCGCAGCGGGTCCTCGCTGGGGTCGAGGTAGCGGACCTGCGTCTGGTCGTTGCGGTCGCGGGCGGCGCGGAGCTGGCTCTCCCAGGGGTGCGGCCCGTCGGGCTCGTCCGGTACGGGCGGCATGGCGCGGGTCGGGTCGGGTCCGGGGGGACCGCCCGGGCCGCCGGAGTTCATCACCTGGGTGGGGTCGGCGTTCGGCCCGGCGGGGTTCTGGCCGGTGCTCTGCATGACGCTGGTGGCGGCGGTGGGGTCGTACGAGCCGGCGTTGGACGGCAGGACCTGGGTGGGGTCGGCGGCGCCGGTGCCGGGCCCGGTGGCCGGGTCCTGCTCGGGGCCGAGCAGCGCGGCGACGCCGAGCGCGGCCTCGGCCTGGGCCGCGCTGGCGTGCACGCCGACGCCGGAGGCGACCACGCGCAGCGCGCGGGCCAGGTTCTCGGCGCTGGGCCGTTCCTCCGGGCGCTTGCGCAGGCAGCGCTCGATGACCGTCCACAGCGGCTCGGGGACGGTGGTGGGGCGGCGCGGCTCCTCGCTGAGGTGGCGGTGGAGCACCTCCAGGGCGGTGGCGCCGGCGAACGGGGGGCGGCCGGTGACCAGTTCGTACAGCAGGATTCCGGCGCCGTAGATGTCGACGGCGGAGGTCTGCGGCTGGCCTTCGGCGGACTCCGGGGCGACGTAGGCGGGCGTGCCGACGAACTCGTGGGTGCGGGTCAGACCCGGGGAGTCGGCGAGCCGCGCGATGCCGAAGTCGGTGAGCATCGGGTGCATCTGGCCGTCGGCCTGGCCACCGGCGCCCGCGAGCAGGACGTTGGCGGGCTTCAGGTCGCGGTGCACGACGCCGTCGGCGTGGCTGGCGGCGAGGGCGTCGGCGATCTGGGCGGTGAGCAGGGCCGCGCCGACGGGGGTGAACGGGCCGTTGTCGCGCAGATAGCGGTGCAGGTCCGGGCCGTCGACCAGGTCCATGACGAGGGCGAGCAGATCGCCCTCGACGACGAGGTCGCGGGTGCGGACGATGTTGGGGTGCGTGAGCCGCAGCAGCACGGAGCGCTCGCGCAGGAAGCGCATGACGACGTCCGCGTCGTTGGCGAGCTCCTCCTTGAGCACCTTGATGGCGACGGTCTCGCCGGGCTGCCCGGCCACAGCTGCCTCGGCGCCCGCCGTCTCGCGCTGGCTGGCCCGCCAGACGGTGCCTGTGGCGCCGCGTCCGAGCGGCTCCTCAAGCAGGTACTTGCTGCCTACCGGCCGCACGTCTGCGCTCCCTGGTCGATCCTGATCCAAGCTGGTCGTGGCCTGTGGATACCCGGCCTTCGGCCCTACTCTAGTGCCGACTCGGAGGCCGACGGCCGGTGAATTCCGGTGGGGCTCAAGGGGAAGACGCACGTTCCGGACAGATGGTTGCCACATGGTGTCCTTTGGCCGGTCCGCGACCATAAGAAGGCCATCAACGGCGGTCCCAAGCAGGCACTTTTTCACCCGTAGCCGACCAATCAAGATCACTAAGCGGCGGTCGCCGGGCGTGTTGTCAGTGGCAGGTGCGAGGATGCTCACAAGCACGGGTGCGGCTGGGGAGCGGGGGCTCCGCGCGAACGTGGTGACCTGTACGTGCCGACGCGCCCGTGCACGGCGGGGGGAGCCGAGCCTCCGTCGGGCATTCCAGGGGCAGGAAAGGACCGTTGACGGCGATGCAGATCCGGCTGACCGTCCTCGGGCCGCGCAGCGGCCACACCGCACAAGCCGCCGCGCCCGCGCACGCCTGCGATGTCCTGGTGACCGCCCCCGCCGGGACCGCGCTCGCCGCCGTGACCAGCGGGCTCGCGACCGCGGTCGCCGCCGCCGGGTCCGACGTGGGCAGCGGGGCCGTGGTCGTCTACGCGGGCGCCGAGCGGCTGGACGCCCAGCGC
>NZ_JBHVHQ010000909.1:0-3399 GCF_042800135.1 Streptomyces sp. NPDC057654
GGGCCCACGCCCTGGCCCGTACGCTCCTCGACCGGCACGGCGTCGTGACGCGGGGCGCGGTGGCCGCGGAGGGCGTCGAGGGCGGCTTCTCCGCCGCGTACCGCGTGCTGTCCGTCTTCGAGGAGAGCGGCCAGGCCCGGCGCGGCTATGTGGTCGAGGGGCTGGGCGCGGCCCAGTTCGCCATGGAGGGCGCGGTCGACCGGCTGCGCGCGGTGGGCAACGCGCGCGACCGCGCCGTCACCGGCGACGGGCCGGGGGTGAAGGACGGCCGACGCGCCGTCGTACTGGCGGCGGCGGACCCCGCCAACGCCTACGGGGCCGCCCTGCCCTGGCCGGAACCGCCCCCGGGCGTGACCCACAAACCGGGCCGCAAGGCGGGCTCCCTGGTCGTCCTTCTCGACGGCGACCTGGTTCTCTATATGGAGCGCGGCGGCAAGACCCTCCTGGCCTGGCCGCCGGAGGAATCCCGGGACGACGAGTCCGGGGACGAGCCCCGGCTACGGGCGGCGACGCAGGCCCTGGCCCAAGCGGCCCGCGCGGGGGCCCTGGGTACGGTCACGGTCGAGCGGATCAACGGCTCCGCCGCGCTCTCCTCGCCCCTGGGCAGCGCACTGGAGTCCGCGGGGTTCCACGCCACACCACGGGGGTGGCGCCTGCGCGCACCATGAGCAGAAGCATTGGAACGGGCGCACGCGGTTCCCCTTCAGCGTGCCCTCGGAACACCCCCGGGGCGTTCGGCTGAGCGTCCCGGGGACGGCGCTGAGCCGAACACGGCGACCCGCGCGGCATCATGGTCCGTATGCCCGAAGGAGACACCGTCTGGCGTGCCGCACACCGCCTGCATCAGGCCCTCGCGGGCCACCGCCTGGTCCGCTGCGACCTGCGCGTACCGCGCCTGGCGACCTCCGACCTCACGGGCCGCCTCGTCACCGACGTGACGGCGCGCGGCAAACATCTGCTGACCCGCGTCGAGGGCGGCCTCACTCTCCATTCGCACCTGCGCATGGAGGGCTCCTGGCAGATCTACGCCCCCGGCGACCGGTGGCGCGGCGGACCCGAGCACCAGATCCGCGCCATCCTCGGCACCGAGGACCGCACCGCCGTCGGCTACCGCCTGCCGGTCCTGGACCTGCTGCGCACCGCCGACGAGCCGAAGGCGGTCGGCCATCTGGGCCCCGACCTGCTCGGCCCCGACTGGGACCCCGACGAGGCGCTGCGCAGACTGCTCGCCGACCCGGCCCGTACCGTCGGCGAGGCGATGCTGGACCAGCGCAACCTGGCCGGCATCGGCAATGTGTACAAGTCGGAGCTGTGCTTCCTGCTGCGCGTCTCCCCGTGGCTGCCGACGGGCCTGCTCCCGGCCCCCGAGCGGCTTCCGGCGCTCGCGAAGAAACTGCTCGAAGTCAACAAGTCCCGCCCTTCCCGCGTCACCACCGCCGATCCGCGCCGGGACCGCCGTCTATGGGTGTACGGGCGGGCCGGACGGCCGTGCCTGCGGTGCGCGACCCCCGTCCGCGTCGCCGACCAGGGCAGCGGCGGCCAGGAACGCCTCACCTACTGGTGCCCGCGCTGCCAGCCGGAGCCCGCCAACTAGTTGACGATCCGTCAGATTCGGTCGTACGGTCCCGACATGCCCCTCACGGCGTACGACCTCACCGGACGCACCGCCCTGATCACCGGCGCCGCCAGCGGAATCGGCCGCGCCACGGCGCTCCTGCTGGCCGAGGCCGGGGCCTCGGTCCACTGCGCCGACCTCGACGCGCAGGGCGCCGAGCAGACTGCCGAAGAGATCCGCAAGGGCGGCGGCAGTGCCCGCGCCCATCCGCTCGACGTCAGCGACCGGACCCAAGTGGCGGCGGTCGTGGAGGAATCCGTACGAGCCGACGGCCGCCTCGACATCATGGCCAGCATCGCGGGCGTCATGCACCGCAGCACGGTCCTGGACACCTCCGACGAAGACCTCGACCGGGTGCTGGCCGTCAATTTCAAGGGCGTGCTGTACGGCTGTCAGGAGGCGGCGCGCGCGATGATCGCCCAGGGGAACGGCGGCAGCATCGTCACGATGACCTCCGGAGTGATCGACACCGGAGTCCCCGAACTGCTCTGCTACGGCGTGGCCAAGGCCGCCGTCTACCAGCTCACCAAGACCCTCGCCTCGGAGGTCGGCCCGCACGGCATCCGCGTCAACGCCGTCGCACCGGGCTGGATCCGTACGCCCATGACCGACCGGCACGTCGACGACACGGAGAAAACCGGGCAGCAGCGGATGGCGCGGATGTCCCCGCTCGGCCGCGTCGGCGAGGCGGAGGACATCGCGCATGCGGTGCTGCACCTGGCGTCGGACGCCTCGTCCTTCACGACCGGCCAGCTCCTCCGCCCCAACGGCGGCGTCCACATGCCGTGGTGACCTCGGCCGCCGCACCAACGCCCTCACGTCCCTTGCGGCCGTCCTTCTTCGACCACGGCACGCAGTGCACCGGCAACAGGCTCAACCCCCAGCCCCCGGCGGCGACGGCCCCTTCGACGAAGCCGGCCCGGCCCGGCTCCACGACCAGCCGGAGCGCGGCCCACCACCACATGCCGCCGACGACGAACGCCGACGCCCGCCCCACCGGCCCGCGAGACCGGCACAAGCCCCAGAAGTCACGCCAGGCCATGGCTGCCTCCTTCGGCCGACGCTAGACCGGCGCTCCACCATCTCGGGAGGGCGCACCGGGGGCAGTGGCAGCGTGCGATACGTACGCACGCGCCCGTACGCCCCCGGCGCCGCCACCGGCACCGGCCCGCCGCGGCCGACGCGAGCCGTCAGGAACCGGACCGCCGGTCGTCGTCCCCCGATCCCATCTGGTCGTTGATCTTCTGCTGGGCGCTGTCGACTTGGCCGCTGTACTTGCCGCCGGTCTTCTGGTCGAACGCGTCGCCCGCCTTGTCGACTCCCTTGCGGGCGGTGTCCTCGTGGCCCTTGATCAGCCCTTTGAGCTTGTCAAGCATGGACATGATCAACCTCCTTGCTTATGGACCTGTGCTCCTCAGCATCACCGACAGACCCGAATCCCGCATCCGCACCACGGGGCACCGACCTCCGCACCCGCCTCACCAGCCGAAACACCATTTACGGAACAGGACTGCGCCCAATCCGATCACCGCATGGCCGGTAAGCGAGCACGGTTTCGGCCGGAGCGGGTGAAGGGCGGCGGGGAAGTGATGCGCGGGCATAGTGTGCCCGGCGTTCGTTCCGAACCGTCACTTCGAGGGGGAACTCTCCGTGTCCAAGCGCGTGTTGCGGCGCCTGCTCGGCGCGTTCGTATCCGTCCTGGCGATGCCGGCCGCAGGGGCGGCCGTCGCCGCCCCGGCCTCGGCCGCTCCGGCCGCCGTGGCCGACACCGTCTACGGCTGCCC
>NZ_JBHVHQ010000910.1:0-3397 GCF_042800135.1 Streptomyces sp. NPDC057654
GCTCGGGGACATCCGCGCGTACTTCCCCGCCCCCGTGGTGCAGGTGATGCAGCGCGACGCCATCGACCGGCTCGGGCTGGCCGCCCTGCTGCTGGAGCCCGAGATGCTGGAGGCCGTGGAGGCGGACGTGCACCTGGTCGGGACGTTGCTGTCGCTCAACAAGGCGATGCCCGAGACGACCAGGAACACCGCGCGGGCCGTCGTGCGCAAGGTGGTCGAGGACCTGGAGAAGCGTCTGGCGACCCGTACGCGCGCCACGCTCACCGGAGCGCTCGACCGTTCCGCCCGTATCAACCGCCCCCGCCACCACGACATCGACTGGAACCGGACGATCCGGGCCAATCTCAAGCACTACGTGCCGGAGTACCGGACCATCGTGCCGGAGCGGCTCATCGGGTACGGCCGCGCGGCGCAGGCCGTGAAGAAGGAGGTGATCCTCTGCATCGACCAGTCGGGTTCGATGGCGTCGTCCGTGGTCTACGCGTCCGTGTTCGGCGCGGTGCTGGCCTCGATGCGCTCCCTCGCGACCCGGCTCGTGGTCTTCGACACGGCCGTGGTCGACCTGACGGACGAACTCGCGGACCCGGTCGACGTGTTGTTCGGCACGCAGCTCGGCGGCGGTACGGACATCAACCGCGCGCTCGCCTACTGCCAGTCGCGCGTCACGCGCCCCGCGGACACCATCGTCGTCCTGATCAGCGACCTGTACGAGGGCGGCATCCGGAACGAGATGCTGGCGCGGGTCGCCGCGATGAAGGCGTCGGGCGTGCAGTTCGTGACGCTGCTCGCGCTGTCGGACGAGGGCGCGCCCGCGTACGACCATGAGCACGCGGCGGCGCTGGCCGCACTCGGCGCGCCCGCCTTCGCCTGCACGCCGGACCTTTTTCCGGAGGTGATGGCGGCGGCGATAGAGAAGCGCCCGCTGCCGGTCCCGGACCCGGAGGTGTAAAGGACGCCGGTTGATGACGCTGAGTAATCGGTCGAGGATCAGGGGGAGGGCATTCGGGTGAGCGCCGTCCAGTCCCGCGGCGTAGCCGCCCGTACGTATATACAAGCCGCCACGTAGCGATCTGTGAGGGTAATCACGGCTCCAGTGTGATCTGTGATTTAGGGACCTACCGCCCTCGGGGATAACCTGCGAGACGGACATGCCGCGTACCCGGCGCACGTGTGCCGCCCTCGTAAAAGATCGCGTCCTCACGCTGCTCCCGCGGCACGCCCGCGCCAGACAACGAACCGCGATATCCATGGAAAAGGGACGGACGCGCGTGGACCTGTTCGAGTACCAGGCGAGGGACCTCTTCGCCAAGCACGGTGTACCGGTGCTGGCCGGTGAAGTCATTGACACGCCTGAGGCGGCGCGCGAGGTGACCGAGCGTCTGGGCGGCAAGGCCGTCGTCAAGGCGCAGGTCAAGGTCGGTGGCCGCGGTAAGGCCGGTGGCGTGAAGCTTGCTTCCGACGCCGACGACGCGGTCGAGAAGGCCGGTCAGATCCTGGGCATGGACATCAAGGGCCACACGGTCCACAAGGTGATGCTCGCCCAGACCGCGGACATCAAGGAGGAGTACTACGTCTCCTTCCTGCTGGACCGCACCAACCGCAACTTCCTCGCCATGGCGTCCGTCGAGGGCGGCGTGGAGATCGAGGTCGTGGCGGAGCAGAACCCCGACGCGCTCGCCAAGATCCCGGTGGACGCCAACGAGGGCTGCACCCCGGAGAAGGCCGCCGAGATCGTCGCGGCCGCCAAGTTCCCGGCCGAGATCGCGGACCAGGTCGCCGAGGCCCTCCAGAAGCTGTGGACCGTCTTCATCAAGGAGGACGCCCTCCTCGTCGAGGTCAACCCGCTGGTCAAGACCGGTGACGGCAAGATCATCGCGCTTGACGGCAAGGTCTCGCTCGACGAGAACGCCGCCTTCCGCCAGCCCGAGCACGAGGCGCTGGAGGACAAGGCCGCGGCCAACCCGCTGGAGGCGGCGGCCAAGGCCAAGGGCCTCAACTACGTCAAGCTTGAGGGCGAGGTCGGCATCATCGGCAACGGCGCGGGGCTCGTCATGAGCACCCTGGACGTCGTCGCCTACGCCGGTGAGAAGCACGGCAACGTGAAGCCGGCCAACTTCCTCGACATCGGCGGCGGCGCGTCCGCCGAGGTGATGGCGAACGGCCTGGAGATCATCCTCGGCGACCCGGACGTCAAGTCCGTCTTCGTCAACGTCTTCGGCGGCATCACCGCCTGCGACGAGGTCGCCAACGGCATCGTCCAGGCGCTTGAGCTGCTCAAGTCCAAGGGCGAGGACGTCACGAAGCCGCTGGTCGTCCGCCTGGACGGCAACAACGCGGAGCTGGGTCGCAAGATCCTGTCCGACGCCAACCACCCGCTGGTCCAGCGCGTGGACACCATGGACGGCGCGGCCGACAAGGCCGCCGAGCTCGCGGCTGCGAAGTAAGGGACGAGGGACTCCAACACCATGGCTATCTTCCTCACCAAGGACAGCAAGGTCATCGTCCAGGGGATGACCGGCGGCACGGGCATGAAGCACACCAAGCTCATGCTGGCCGACGGCACCAACATCGTGGGCGGCGTGAACCCGCGCAAGGCCGGCACGAGCGTCGACTTCGACGGCACCGAGGTACCGGTCTTCGGCTCGGTCGCCGAGGCGATGGAGAAGACCGGGGCCGACGTCTCCGTCATCTTCGTCCCGGAGAAGTTCACCAAGTCCGCGGTCGTCGAGGCGATCGACGCCGAGATCCCGCTGGCCGTCGTGATCACCGAGGGCGTCGCGGTGCACGACTCCGCGTCCTTCTGGGCGTACGCGGGCGAGAAGGGCAACAAGACCCGGATCATCGGCCCGAACTGCCCCGGCCTGATCACCCCCGGCCAGTCGAACGCCGGCATCATCCCGGGCGACATCACCAAGCCCGGCCGGATCGGTCTCGTGTCGAAGTCCGGCACGCTGACCTACCAGATGATGTACGAGCTCCGTGACATCGGCTTCTCCTCGGCCGTCGGCATCGGTGGCGACCCGATCATCGGGACCACGCACATCGACGCCCTGGCCGCGTTCCAGGCCGACCCCGACACCGACCTGATCGTCATGATCGGCGAGATCGGCGGCGACGCGGAGGAGCGGGCGGCGGACTACATCAAGGCCAACGTCACCAAGCCGGTCGTCGGCTACGTGGCGGGCTTCACCGCGCCCGAGGGCAAGACGATGGGCCACGCCGGTGCGATCGTGTCCGGTTCGTCCGGCACCGCGCAGGCGAAGAAGGAGGCCCTTGAGGCCGCGGGCGTGAAGGTCGGCAAGACCCCGTCCGAGACGGCGCGCCTGGCGCGTGCCGCGCTGGCCGGCTGAGCCTTCCGGCAACCTGCCGCGGGCCCGCACCCTTGGGGGTGCGGGCC